>SABV01000143.1 GCA_009928855.1 Erysipelotrichia bacterium
GGATTATCTTGTTAAAATGCTCGAAGAAGATGGCTATTCTGTAGCCGTTTTTAATGGTCAGTTGTCACAGGCTGATAAAGACCGATGCATAGAAGATTTCCGCAATACCAAACAAATTCTCGTTTCTACCGAATCAGGGGGAGAAGGTCGCAACCTGCAGTTCTGCAAAGTTCTGGTTAATTTCGATCTGCCATGGAACCCGATGAGAATTGAACAGAGAATTGGTCGTATTCATCGCCTTGGCCAGAATGAGGACGTGCACATAATAAATCTCAGCGCTAAAGACACTATCGAATCTTATGTTCTAGAGCTCCTCGACAAGAAAATTAACCTGTTCAGACTTATTATTGGCGAACTTGAAATGATTCTCGGAAATATGCATTCAAAGAGAACTCTTGAGCAGATTATCATTGATATTGTTACTATGTCGCCAAATCAGGATGCAATGCGCCGCAAATTCAAAACCCTCGGTAATAAGCTTGAAAAAGCTCTGCAGAGTCACACCGATATAACCAAAGCCCAGGAGGAAATTTTCAATGGTGAATAAGGTTCAGGAGCTGGTATTTTCTTTCATGGAAATGGTCGGTATCGAAAGCAGAGAACTTGAAACCGGAATCTGGGCTGCCGCGATTCCTGAAGCTGAGCAAAACTTCTTTAACGGCTTTGAAAACCTTAAATTCACTTTCGACAGAGAAAAGGCCGAACTGCATCGTGATCTGGAGCTGATTTGCGAAGGCTCATTTCTGCTGCGTAAAATTATCGAACGACTGGCTGAACTGCCCAAAGCCAGCAGGTTATATTCTCTAAAGGCTCCTGAAGTGCTGCCCCCAGGCCCGGGGCATGAGTTGAGAGTTGTTTCTGATAATGTTTACTACCGCGAAAAAGTGGTATTTAATTTTAAGGTTCAGTATGAGTGCGATCAGAGACGCGAAAAATTATATTCAATAATTGCCGATACCGCTGCCGGAGTATCTGGCATCGAAGATGGGCTTTGCAATATTGATATGACAGAATTTTCGGAAACTCCCCAGCCGGGTTTGCAGATAGAAGAATCCGCTGTTGATATTCTGCGTTTGTATTTGCAGTCGTGTCAGAAACTTGAAGAATCTCTGAGCGATGAAATTGCAGAATTGCGCGAATGGGGTGATGAGCAGTGCCATGAAAATTTAAAGGTATTTGAAGCTTACCTCGAAGAACAGAAGCAGGAACTGCTGAAAAAGAAAGAAAATGTTTGTTTTCACCTGTATTTTTTCCAGAAAGAAGAGGAAATCGACAGGCTGATCGAAAATCTTGAAGAAGAGCGCAAGCGGAAGCTTAACGAGCTTCAGGAAAAATTTTCCCTGCGGGTTAATATCAGTCTTATTAACGCAGTTGTGCTTTGTCTGCCAACGGTGGGAGTAGCTTCAAACAAGACACGTAAAAGTCTTGACAAAAAAATGACTATGCCCGGTTTTAATTCGCCAACAGGAGGGTTTGAGGCCAGGTCGGCAATACAATAAGCCCGGAGGTTTGCCATGTTTTTTAAACATATTCTTGTCGCTTTTATGATTCTGGGGGTTCTTGGCTTCTTTTTTGGCGATCACGTGTTTTATTATCAGGCCAATCTTATGATGCGCTGGCAATATTCTCTACCTGCTTACGAGGGCTACGAGAGAATAGTGCGTTACTACCCTGAAAGCAAATATGCAAAAGAGGCGCGGGCAATGATGGCTGCCCTGCGTGAGCGGAGCGCTGATCTGAATAAGCTGTTAGAAAAAAAAGAAAAGGAAATCAAGAAAATTCAAGAAGAAAGGCAGAAAAAGCAGTCTTTTCATTAAGTCTGAAATTTAACAGATGTTCGAATCCGCAAGCCCCATAAATCTCTCGCCCCGCCAGAAGGTATTGCACGAAATTATTTTCGAGGCCGATACTCCCGCCGGCAAATTCTTTAATCTCGCTTTGACTTGCTGTATTATCACCAGCGTTGTTCTTGTAATGCTTGAAAGCGTCAAAAGCGTGCGTGATGTTTACGGTAGTTGGCTGACCATTGCAGATTGGCTTTTTACCGCTGTTTTTTCGGTAGAATATATTTTGCGGCTATATTGTGTTAGCAAACCGGGCGCTTATGCTGGCAGCTTTTATGGAATCGTCGATCTGATGGCGGTTTTGCCTTCTTACCTGAGTCTGTTGCTTCCGGGAACTCATTACCTTGCAATCGTAAGAATATTCAGGGTTTTGCGGGTTTTTCGTATTTTAAAACTCGCTTATTACCTCGAAGAGGCAAATCACCTGATGCTGGCTTTAAAAGCCAGCCAGAAAAGAATTACCGTTTTTATTCTGGCTGTTTTGGCCCTGGTAGTTTTTATTGGCTCGGCAATGTATGTTATTGAAGGTGAAGAAAACGGTTATACAAGCATTCCGGTGAGTATTTACTGGGCGGTTGTGACTTTGACAACCGTCGGGTATGGTGATATTTCGCCAAAGACCCCCTGGGGGCAAGCTTTTTCTGTTTTGATCATGATTCTTGGCTACGGAATCATTGCTATTCCAACCGGAATTGTTACGGCAGAAATAGCCGCCACCAGAAAACCTCTTACAACGCAGGTTTGCCCGGCTTGCTGCGCCGAAGGGCATGATGTTGACGCCAAATGCTGCAAATATTGCGGAAACGCTCTGAATGCCTGAATTTTTCTTTTGCGGTAAAATGTTTTGTCTGTTTTAGCTTTATTGTGTTAGTAATAGGCAGCTCACAGTAAGGGAAAGCCTATGAAAAACAAATACCACCATTTTTCTGCTGTTTGTCTTCTGTTATGCTGCTTTTGCAGCCCCGTCTCTGTTTTTGCACTGAAGCTCTGCCCTCAATGCAGACAGACTTTTGACGACTCAATAAATTTTTGTCCAGTCGATGGATCAGGACTCGAGAAAACTACCGGACAGAAACCCTTTGGAATGGCTCTTAAAATAAGTCCTGCAAATGCAGTAATCAGGGTTAATGGAGAAATTCAGCAGAACCGTCTGCTTGAATTACAGATTGGCAATGATTACAGGGTAGAGATTGCCTCTGAGGGTTACCAGACTGCCGTTTTTAGCTTCAAGCACGTGAACGCTGAACAGACAGAACTTTCCTTTGCTCTTTTGAAGCAGAGCCCTGAAGAACTCAGAGCGTCAAAATTGTCAAACATGGCCACTAATCGCGATCAGGATATGGTCGAAGTCAAGGCTGGTATTTTTGCTTTGGGCAGCGAACGTGGCAATCATGACGAACGCCCGGTCAGAAAAGTGGAAAGCAGAAGTTTCTGGATAGACCGGCATGAGGTAACCTGTGCTCAATACCAACGCTTTCTTGAAGACGTTAGAAAACATGGGCATAAATGGTGTCATCCCTCTGAACCTCCTCATAAAGACCACACGCCATATCATACCTACGCATGGGCATTAAAATTCAGCTGGGTTGGGGGGCAGCCGCCGCGTGGAATGGGCGATTTTCCGGTTGTTCTGGTTGACTGGTATGATGCTTATGCCTATGCGAACTGGGCTGGAAAACGTCTTCCGACTGAGTCTGAATGGGAAATAGCTGCCCGTGGCGGAGATGGGCGAGAATACCCATGGGGAAATACTTTCTCTCTCGACAAATGCAATATTGGCGATCAGCCCATTGCTGTCGGAACCTTTCCTGATGGCGCTTCTCCCTGGAATGCGCTTGATATGGCCGGAAATGTTGCCGAGTGGACTGCGAGCACCTATGAGCCAAGACCTGCCGATTCTCAGCTTTTTTCTGGTAGATTTGGCTTGCCTGTTATCAGAGGTGGCTCTTGGGATGACAATTCAAGAACATGCCGTTCTTCTGCCCGTGATGTAAGACGATCTCCTGCTTATAGAAGCACTACGGTCGGTTTTCGCTGCGTGTCTGACCATGAGCCCTGGTTGTTGCAACAGGGTAAATAAAAAAATCCCCAGTGCAGGCATAAGCCGCACCGGGGATTTTTTTTATTTCAGGTCAGTTTTTGATGCATTCCATTGTGTCTTGAGCAATTACGAGTTCTTCATTGGTCGGAATTACCAAAACCTTAACTTTTGAATCCGGAGTGGTTATTTCGCCTTCGGCGCCGCGCCAGGTTACTTCATTCTTGTCTATGTCCAGCTTAACTCCAAGCCAGTCCATTTCACGATGAACTATGCTTCTTACTATCGGGCTGTTTTCACCAACGCCAGCTGTCCAGATGATTGCATCACAGCCATTGAGAGCCGCTATGTAAGAGCCGATATACTTTTTTATCCGGTGAGAATATACATCAAGGGCAAGATTTGCTCTTTCGCTCTTGTTTGGCCAGTCTTCTTCAAGGTCACGCAGGTCGCTCGAAATCTGGCTGATACCAAGAACCCCCGAGTGCTTGTTGAGCAGATTATCCATTTCTGATATTGTCAGCTCGTACTCTTTCATTATGTGCAAAATCAGTGCCGGGTCAAGGTCGCCGCATCTTGTGCCCATTACCAGGCCTTCCAGAGGAGTGTGCCCCATTGAAGTATCAATGGATTTTCCTTTGTCTATGGCACATACAGAGCCGCCGTTACCGAGATGTACCGTGATCAGCTTTAGCGTGTTAAGTGGTTTGCCAAGCAATTGTGCCGCTCTGGAAGCAACATAGCGGTGACTTGTGCCATGAAATCCGTAGCGTCTGATGCGATGTTTTTCATAAAACATGTATGGCAGCGCATAAAGATATGCTTCAGCCGGCATTGTCTGGTGAAAGGCTGTGTCAAAAACAGCAACCTGTTTAATTGTTGGCAGAATTTCTTCTACGGCTTCAACACCCTTAAGGTTGGGTGGGTTGTGAAGCGGTGCGAAAACGATACAATCGCGGATAGCATTTTTAACTTCGTCACTTATAAGAACACTGCTCGAAAACTTGTCGCCGCCGTGAACAATTCTATGCCCGACGGCTCCAAGTTCTTCAAGGCTTTTGAGCACAGGATCTTCGCCTGATGTCAGCAAATCGAATATTTTCTGAATTCCGATTTTATGATCAAGAATGTCAGATTCGTAAACTTTCTTTTTGCCATCGTCGCCTTTGCGAAAATCTATAGTTGAACCCGCCATGCCAACGCGTTGTACCAGACCCTTTGCCATTACACTGGTGTTGACCATGTCGAAAAGCTGATATTTAATTGATGATGAGCCACAGTTTAATACTAGTACTTTCATGTGTTTGTGTTTCTCCCTGTTACTTAGCGCTGGCCTGTGATAACTGTTCGGTTTTAAGACCGCTGTCAGAAATTCTCAGACCATCAACGCCGTAGCGATAAAAACCCCTGGCGCTTTTGATGCCTTTAAAATCCGCTCTTACCAGTTTTTTGAGCAGTTTGGCCGGCAGATAACTCTGGTCAAAGGTTTCTTTGTAGAGATTTTCGAGGTAGAAAACGACAGTGTCAATTCCAATTTTGTCGGCAAGAGTCAGAGGGCCGGCGTTAAGACCAAAGCCGAGTTTCATGGCGTTGTCAATTTGTTCGCATGATGCAATGCCTTCTTCGAGAACTTTTACTGCCTGGTTGATCATGGGCAGCACAATTCGGGTGGTTATGAAGCCCGGGCAGTCATAAACACTGACCACTGTTTTGTTCATCATTTTGGCAAATCTGACAGCTATATCAAATGTGGCTTCACTGGTTTTAAGGCCGCGAGAAATTTCGACCAGGGGAACTTTGGCTATCGGGGGCTGGAAGTGCATGGCGATAGTGCGCTCAGGATTCTTACATTCGGCAGCTATCTCGGTGATGGATATTGTGGCCGAGTTTGATGCAAGAGTGATTTCAGGTGGGCATATTGCATCAAGTTCTTTAAAAAGCTGGCGTTTAACTTCAAGGGTTTCTTTGAGAGTTTCTATGACCAGCCATGCTTTTGCTGCATCTTTTATGTCGGTTGAACTCTTGATACGGCTCATGATGGCTCTTTTTTCGCCAACAGTCAGGCCCCAGCGCGCGATTTCTCTGTCAAGAACTGAGTCGACGCGCTCAATGCCTTTTTTTAACTTTTCTTCCGAATGGTCAATCAGAATGACTTCACATCCGGCGGTTGCAACTGCCTGAACCAGTTCCTGGCCCATGCTGGCGGCACCATACACTACGACAATTTTCTGACTCATCTATTTTCTCCCGCAATTTTAAATGGGTTATGTACAATAAAGCATGCAAAGCAAGCTAGAATAACAAGCATCATATCGACTGTCAAGTTTTGCCGCGGCCTTAAAAAGGCATAAAAAAAGAGCTGCCCTCTTGCGGGGGCAGCTCTTTTTATTCAATGTTCCTGATGAATCTGTCTGAAACGGTTCTTTACAGACTGAACTGCTCTGACTCTGGCTTTTGAAAGGATGGTTTTTTCAGGGTCTCTGAGAGTATTGGTGCCGCAATGGATTTCACCCATGGAGTTGTGATAGGGTGTGTCATCTATAAAGTGCACTTTGTTGCCCTGA
This sequence comes from Erysipelotrichia bacterium, assembly GCA_009928855.1. Lineage (GTDB taxonomy): Bacteria > Muiribacteriota > Ozemobacteria > Ozemobacterales > Ozemobacteraceae > Rifleibacterium. The sequence continues at coordinate 6,447 of SABV01000143.1, forward strand.
GCTTTGAGGCGGGCTTCAATAGCCTGATCAAAGCCTGGAATATGAGTTGCCGGCACTATGAGATGGTCTCTGACCACGAGCAGATTGACAACTCCGGGCAGAAACGCATGACAGCGACGCGGGGCAGTTGTGCCCGAGCCTTCAAACAATGATGGCCAGGCGACTTCTTCAAAGTCCCGGTTTTCGTTTGTTTTGTTGTTTATGAATTCTTTGAGCTTGCCAACATTTTCTTCGATGATATCGTTGATGGCATAGTTGAGAGCAATAAAGTCGCCTTCCGGAGTGCCTTTGCCCGCATCTGGAGTTTTCATCTGCTCATTCAGAACAGTTTTGACACGAAGCAGAAAATTGCGATCATAGCTGCTGATCTTTGCAAGTTCTGAATCAGGAGAGTTTTTGATGATATCCATTGCCATTGCTGTATCGGCTCTTACGATCGAATATCCCCCTGGTGCCCAGGTGGTTGGAATAAAGCTCAGATATTCGTCTATATGACCAACAGTCAGCCACCTGGTATCGCCTATGAACATGCGGTCTTTATAACCATTGTTTTCAAAAAGTTCGCGGCATGGCTCTGTTATAGTGTTGCCCACGACAAGAATGTCGTCGAATGGTGTAACTTCCAGATTTCCGCCGTAGTCTCCGTGATCCTGGGCGTTAGAAGGATTCTTGAAATAAACCATGTCCCACATTCCGGCGAGAATACCGGGCAGACGGCCAAGACCACGACCACGGTTAGAATCAAATACTGCCGGTACGATTTTCCCTGATTTGAGAACGGCCGAGCACAGCTCCATGCAGTCCTGCATCCAGATGTCGCTTGAAGTGAATTTCTGGTTTACTTCAACGTATGTGGCCGCATCCTGGGCCGAAATACCGAGAGAGGTGATGGGATTTCCACTGCCGGCAATTATGTGCAGCTTTATTATCTCTTCGCCACTAAGCTGCTCTGAGACGTTAATCTCTTTGATGGTTTCAAAAAGATCTTTAACAAATCTCTGGTTGTCATAACCAGATACAACCATTACCTTCTGCGGAACATGATTGTTGTTTATGAACTTGATTCTGCTTACTTCGCTTATTGGGGGCGCGGCAAGCGCCTCGGTAGCAAAAGAAGTTCCCAGTAATGCCATAAACAGCAAACACGCGGATTTTACATGTCTTTTCATCTTTCCTCCTGCCGGTACCTTTATCGGGATAATAGCCCCGTGTGTACAATATGAGAAAATTATAACACCAGAATCGTGTTTTTCAAAGGGGGGGGGTTAAGATTTATAGAGGGTTGTCAATTCTTCCTGCTGAAGCTGCTGCAGAGCCTGTTGCAGCAGTTGTCTCGTGCGTTCGCGCGAAATGCCCAGTCTTCTGCCTATTTCGGCAAGTGTCAGTTCTTCGTCTTTGAATCCATAAAAACTTTCTATGATGTATTGAAGACGCTCGGGAAGTTTTTTTATGGCGTTGCTCACAGCATCGTTTTTAAGGTTTTCAAGGGCAGTTTCTTCGGGCGTAAGAGTTTTTTTATCTGTGAGGTAACATTCAAGTGTGCCATCTTCATCGTCGTTATCGCTTGTTTGGGCATGTATCGACACCGGAGTCTGGGTTATTCGTAAAACACTGAGAATTTTTTCTTCTTCGAGCCCGAGAATTTTTGAAAGTTCGCTCAAAGATGGTGATCGCAAAAATTGTTGTTCAAATTCCTGTATATGACGTCTGATTTTGTGTGCAACAGTAAGAAGATGATGCGGAATTGTAATAGAAGAACCCTGACTGGCGACTGCCTTTTGCATATAATATCTGATCCAGTAAGCTGCATAGGTCGAAAAACGGTAACCGAGGCTGTGGTCAAATTTGGCAATGGCTTTTATAAGGCCGATGTTACCTTCTTGAATCAGATCCATGAGGGCCAGACTACCACCAGAAAAACGTTTCGCAACTCTTGTGACCAGCTTGAGATTAGCCAGCAGAAATAGTTCGGAGGCTGCCTGATCGCCGGCTATCTTTTGCGCCAGATCCAGTTCTTCTTTGCGAGAAAGGGGCTTTTTAGCAAGCTCAGCCAGATATATTTCGACCAGCGTGTTGCGTTTAACTCTGTCGGCAGAGGCTATGTTGAGTTTTTTACGGGCGATAATATCTTCAAAAAGGCCATCGTGAAGAATCCCGATATCCCAGCCTCTTTTGTAAAAGCAGTTTTCACATGTGCGTTCAGAGCATGTCATTGTCTGTTTTTCTTCAGGAGTGCGCGAAGAAAAAAATTTAAAACATTCTATAATCTGCTGTCTTCTGATTACGCATACAGGGTTAGGGCAATCAAGCAATTCATAACAGAAGCGCATGCCGGGTTGCCCAATGTTTTCATTCTCTTTTTCTGGTATTTTCTGTTTTTCAGGGCTTGGCTGAATCGTTTCTGGTATTTCAATTTTGCTGTCTTTTTTTTCCGGTTTTTCTTCTGAACTTGGGGTAAGGGCTTCCGGCGTGGGGGCGGGCTCAGTTGGAAACATGTCTTCATTGATAAGACCGATTTCCCACCCGAGGCGATAATTGCATTTTTCGCAGGGAGCATAGGGGCAGTCTTCTTGTGTTGGA
>SABV01000144.1 GCA_009928855.1 Erysipelotrichia bacterium
TGGTTTCAGATTGCCAAGGATCTATCTGGCGCATCTGATTAAAAAACGTCAGAAGAACATTGAGTTTGAGCTTCCTTACGTTATCGATCTTCTTTCGCTGGCCATCGAATCAGGCCTGGACCTCACCGGCGGAATTGCAAAAGTTGTCGAAAAATCAAGAAACACCGACATTATCGTAGAATTCAAAATGTTTCTTGCTGATACCAAGGTGGGCAAGAGCCTCGAAGAGGCCCTTGCTGATATGGCAGAGCGCGTTCGCGTATTGTCTTTTTTCTCTTTTGTCAGCTCACTTATTCAGGCACAGCGCCTTGGCGCTGAAATAGGGCCGACATTAAGGGTTCAGGCAGAACAGATGCGTTATCAAAGAATGATTCAGGCAGAAGAACGGGTAAATAAATTGCCGGTTAAGTTGCTGATCCCCCTCGTATTTTTCATTTTCCCGAGTATTTCGGTGCTTCTGATTGGTCCGGCTGTTCTTCAGATGCAGGAAAGCTTTCCGACTGTTCTTAATGAAAAGTCGGTGCCGGCACTTCATCAAAAAGCCAGGCTTGATGAGGGTTTTCTCGGCAAAAAAAACAGAACCGGTTCTGCAATAATTCTGCGCGATAAGGCACCTGCCGGATCCGTTTCTTCTCCGGAAAAAGATTCCAGGTAAGGTTTTGCGCAACGTCAGCAGAATTCTTGTAAGCGCCTGTCTTGCAGGTGTAAAGTGTAACTATAAAGCAGCAGCCTCTTCTGATTATCAGGAGAGGCTGTTGCTTTGGGAACGCATTTTTAGCGAGTTTGTTGTTTTTCCTGTGTGCCCTGAACAGCTTGGCGGGTTGCCGACTCCGCGAATACCCGCAGAACTCGTGGGTTCTGCTGAAAATATTATTTCTGGTGACGGCCTGGTGGTTAATAAAGCGGGCTTGGATGTTACCGCTAATTTTATCAAGGGCGCAAAAGAAACGCTTCGTCTGGCGAAGATGTTGCGAGTTGATTGTGCAGTTCTAAAAAGCAAAAGTCCCTCGTGCGGCAAAAACAGTGTTTATGACGGAACATTTTCCGGAGTTTTGATTCCCGGTTCTGGTTTGTCTGCCAGAATGCTTGTTGAAAACGGGTTTAGGGTTTTTGATGAGCAGGAGTTTCTCGAACACTGCCAATGTACCTTTGCCGGGTCATTTTCTGGAACTTGAAATAATTTCGGGCTTAAAATTCGCTCTGTACATTTTATGCGCAAAGCCCCTTTGAATGGGCTAAAAAATATTTTAAAACAAAAAAAAAGCCTGTCAGGCTGTGATTTGGTACCGGTTGATTTTGTACACTTATATTTTTTTTTGCTTTAAGTGTAATGCGGGCCTGGAAGTCGCGGTGTACGCCAATTTTGGCGATAAAAAGCGTTGACCTGCTCTGTTTACTTTGTTATTATCGGCAGCAACCTGAAATTTTATAAACAAATCAACCGATGGGGAATTCAGAGATGGGCTTGCTGAGCAGCTTCAAGGTGATGAAAATTGAAGACTCCGATAAGGATGTCATCACTCTTAGAACATCACGTGCCTGTGTTTTCCTTGGTTTGCTTTTTGGTTTTGCCGGTGGAGCAATCATGTGCCAGCTGCTTATCGGTAACCTTTTTCCGGTGTTATTCAGATTTTGTCTGTTTGCGTTGTTTGTTGCTGCCGGCTTTCTTCTGGCCGGTTTGATTCTTATTACTTATCGCAAATCTGTCGTGTTGAACAAGCTTCAGCAAAAGATCCTGCTCGAAGAATCGAGTATTTTGGGGCTTAGAAAAACAGCTTTTCACTTTGAAGACATTCTCAAGCTTGAGCTTACACGTGATTCTGAATGTATCTGTGCCAAAAGCGCCAGTCTATGGCTTGTAAAAGCTTACGTCCGTCACTACGACAATTTTTCTGTAGAAAAGGTTTTTTCTTCTGTAAGCCCTGTAGACGCCAAATTTGTTGCTGAATCACTTGCTTTTGCTACCAATAAAGAGCTGATAATAAGCTGTCAGCCAACTGAAAGACTTATTTTCAGCAGCGTTATCTGATTTTTTTGCCTGAATTGAGTATCAGTCTTATTTTTTCTTTTTTGGCGAGCAAAAGAGCTTTAAAATTTTCAATGTCAGATTTTTCGGCAAGCTTGTTCTGCTTTACTTCCGGCTGTGCAACCAGAGCAGAGTATTTGATTATTTCGTTAAACAGATTAGCCGTTTCATACCAGGTGACATTTTCATCGCCTGCAAATCTGCCATCACCATACCCCATGGTAATACCGCATCCAGCTAGTTTTAACAAAGATTCGTATTCTGGCTGTTCTATGGTGATGTCTTTGTAGTTTATTTTGCCGGCATTCAAGCGGTCTTTGGCAAAACTGTCAAGCAGGTATTCCAGTGCCAGGGTCAGTTGGCGCCTTTGGGCGTGGTCGCTGCCTGTCGGCCCTGAAAAAATTGTTTCAAGTCTTATCTGGTCAAGTTCTTTGCCGGCGCGGGCGAAAATTCCTGTGATCATTTCGGTCATGTCGCTGCTGGTTATAAAAGAGTCTCCGTCAAAACTGGGCCGCAACATTAGTTTGTCAAAGGCGCCGGAGAGGGTGAGGTTTTTGATGCAATCAGTTATCGGGTGATTGAGCGGAATATCTATGAAGCTGATGTTTTCTGCGTTTTGTGAGCTCATCATATCGGCTGAAATTGCTTCGTAGAATCTATATAGAAGAAACGTCGAATCACGTAGCGTCAGACGTTTTTTGCTGCCCAGTGTTCCATCTGGTAAGCCCTTTACTACAAACTTGGCCTGCAGGTAGGCTATTGCCTGCGAATATTTGGCAGGCACACGGTAGTCCGGGTAATTTGTCGCAGTATTTTCGGCGAACTTGACAAGCTTGTTGTTGCTCAGCATTATTGCTGCTCTGCTGAGAATTTCGAGAGCTTCGGCTCTGCTTATATATTCTCTGGACTTTTTGTTGCTGATTATGCCTTTTTGGGTCAGTTGTTTCGTGGTACAATCGCTCGCGCCAACCAAATCTAAAACGGTAGAGAGTTTGTCGCCAAAATCGGCTTTGCGGATTTGCCGGTTTAAAATGGAGGCTTTGCATTGTTCGCGGCTGAGAATGCCCAGTTCTTCGCCCAGTCTTATTTCTCGCGGAAGTTTGCCCAGGAAGTCGCTGGCAAATGCGATGCTGAAAATGCCGTTGTTCGCGAATATGGCTATGCAGAACACCGCAACTGCGGCGCCAATCAAGAAATATTTGTTTGATTGTTTCATTATTTGCGCTCCATTCTTTGTCTCTTGTGAATTTATCGGCATTTTAGGGCTGGTTAGTTAGAAAATATCTGATGAATTTGCTGTGCAATTTGTTTGAATCCGCGGGCGCTGGTGGTAAAATGGCTGGGAAATCTGCCAAGGAGACATATAAATGAAGTCTGTTTTGAAAATACTGCTTATACTCATGATTATATTTTCATGTAGTCTGATTATGGCGCAAAGCAATCCCGGTCAGGTTTTTACGCTTGCAAATGGTCTGCGTGTATTTATTAAGCCTGTACATTCAACTCCTGTGGTAGCCTTGAATATCTGGGTAAAAGCGGGTTCTGTTAATGAAGAAGCCGGTCAGGAGGGTTATGCCTCTTTGATTGAGCGGGTGATGTTTAAGAGTACTCCGACTTATCCTGATGGTGCGCTTGACAATGAGATAAAAAAAATAGGCGCTCGGCAGAACGCCTTTACTGCAAATGATTACACCTGCTACTATCTGGTTGGTGCCTCTGAATATTTTGACAAGATGTTTGAGCTTGAAGCAGAGGCTGTTTTGCATAATTCTTTTGACGAACAGGTTCTGGCCCGAGAAGCTCAGACCGTGCTTGAAGAAATGCGCTTGTCTCTCGAAAACCCCAATGACAGAATTGTTAAGTTGATGATGAAGACTGCGTTCAATGAGCATCCTTATCGTCATCCGATTATTGGATACAAAGAAACTATCGAGAGTGTCACTCGCGAAAAGCTTTATGCCTTTTATCGCAAATTTTACGTGCCATCAAACATGTGGGTTGTTATTGTTGGTGATGTTGACGCTGCCAAAGCACTGAAAACGGTTGAAAAATATATGGGAAGTGTTCCAAATACACCTCTTCCGGCACAGCGTTTGCCAGAAGAGCCGCCGCAGAACGGAATGCGTGTTGGCGTGGAGAACGCGGATCTGCAGTATTCCTATATTCGCCTGGCCTGGCGTGTGCCCGGAATCAAAAGTGTTGATAAATACCCGCTTTATGTTATTTCAAAACTCGTGGGCGGTGGTTCGACAAGCTGGCTCTGGAAAGAGCTTGTAGAAAGTCGTCAGCTAGCCGTGTCTGCTGGCGCCGGCTATTACTCAAGTCAGTTTCCGATGCTTTTTCAAGTTGGTGGTGTCACTACCCCCGGAAAAGCGAGACAATTCGTGGAAGCAGCTCGAACAGTAATTTACCGGCTTGCCGATGGTGAGATTACCAGCGAAGAAATTGAAAAAGCCAGGCAGCAGATAATTTCTGAAGATATTTTTGAAAGTGAAACAGTCGAAAAGCAGGCTACCAACTATGGCCACTTCGCTATGCTCGCCGATGTAAACGATGCTGATGAGTTTATCAATAATATTCGTGCCGTTACCATCGAGGATATCCGCAGGGTTGCCACAGAATTTTTTAATGACTCGGCGCTTACTGTTGTGCGTCTCGACCCTCAATCATCGCCGGTAGATGCTCTGCCCGAAATGATAACTCTGGATAATGGCATCAGACTGATTCTTAAAGAGAACCACAGTTCACCGATTGTATCTGTAAGCGTTAAAATTGCGGCGGGTGGTTTGCGTGAAGAAAAGCGTGAAGCCGGTCTTGCTAATTTGACGGCTGAGCTTCTGGCAAAGGGCGCGAACAGCATGAGCGCAGAAGAAATTGCGGAAAACTTCGAGAAAATGGGTTCCAGGTATTCTGTAGAGGCTAATAAGAGTTTTGTTACCTTCAGTCTGCAGTCTATTTCCGAAAATTTTGCACCTTCACTGGAACTCTTTCTCGATATCATCAAAAACCCTGATTTTCCCTCTGAAGAGCTTGATAAAATGAAAAAACAGGTTGAGAACCTCCTGGTAGCTGAAGAAGAGGATTTGTATCATTACACTTGCGGGGAGGCCCTCAAAGCGGTGTTTCCCGATTCTCCCATCTGGTATTCGACCAATGGCATAATTGATGATCTGCAACAGCTGAAAAGGTCGAATTTGCAGGAGTTTTACAAAAAATATTACGTTGGCTCCAATATGGTTGTGGCCATTGTCGGTGATTTTTACCTTAGTGAAGTTAAAGATACTCTGCTGGCCGGTTTTGGGCGTTTTAACCAGGGCAAAACCAGAGAGCTGCGCGATTACGGTTTTAAAGACATAACCGCACCAATATTGGTCAATCTCAAAAAAAACCGAGAACAGGCACAGGTTATCTATGTCTCCAGGACTTTTCAGGCTAATGACGAAAAAACTGCCGCAATGGCAGTTGCGCAGACAATTTTGTCGGGGGGCGCTTCATCAAGATTGTTTAAAAATCTGCATGACAAAGATTTTTTAGCTTCTTCTGTCTGGGCATACAGTGTTGGAATGGCTAACGCCGGTTATTTTCTTGCCAGTATCTCCAGTGATGCCGATAAGGTCGCATCTGCCGCTGCTCGCCTGAAAGAAGAAATAGACCTGTTCAGAGATAAAGGCTTCACTGATCAGGAGTTTGAGGATGCAAAAAAATATATTGCCGGTCAGTATTCTTTAACCATGGTAGACAGTCTTTCGATGGCCGATAATTTTGCGTCTGACGAACTTCTTGGTAAGGGCTTCGATTTTTATCGCAAATATCCCGGATTAATAAATGCCGTAACTCGCGAACAGGTTAACGAGGTGGCGCGTTCATATCTGCTTGCAAGTGGTTCTTACGGGCTTGCGATTACAACTCCTTAAATGCTGCTTAAAACGAACGTGGCGGCCGGTAAGTTTACCGACCGCCACGTTCGTTTTAAAAAAGCCTCAGTTTAAGAGCCATACCTGTCTTTGATTTTATCGAGAACTTTAAAACCAAGCGATACAGAGGCTCGCGAAATTACAATTGCGACACTGGTTGCAAACAATGCTGTAAGAATTGCCATCTGTTTTGCTCTGAGGTGTCTTTAGACAGCCGCAACCGGCAGGTCTGAATAGCCGATTGTCCTGGCACGCATTGATGCGAGAATTTCTGGGCCAACGCGTGTAATGCTGCCCGCGCCTATTGTAAAAACAACGTCGCCGGGTTCCACATAATTCAGCAGGTGATATTTGACGTCATCGACGTTTTTAACCATTTTAACCTTGCGTCTGTGTGAAACAGGCATGTGGTCGAGAATCACTTTGCTGGTAACTCCCGGAATCGGTTTTTCTGAGGCGGCATAAATATCGGTTATGAAAAGCTTGTCGCAATTATCGAAACAGCGCCCGAATTCTTGCGAGAGAAAGAGGGTGCGAGAGTATCTGTGGGGCTGGAAAACAACAACTACGCGTCTTGCGCCAAGACTGGTTGCTGCTTCGAGTGTGGCTCTGATTTCGTTCGGGTGATGCCCGTAGTCATCTATTACGGTGACACCGTCAAATTCGCCCTTTATCTCAAAGCGACGTCCTGCTCCATGAAACTGCTGCAACCCGCTCTGAATTTCGGGTAGCGAGAGACCAATTTCGAGACAGAAACCGATTACCGGCAGGGCGTTGAGAATGTTGTGGCGACCCGGCACCGAAAGGTCAAAATGACCGTAGTTCTGACCGCCTACAGTGAGCTCAAAGGTTGAGCCGAAAGGATGATAGCTTATATTGTCGGCCATCAGGTCTGCAGCAGTGTTTATGCCGTAGGTTATTGTGCGAAGTTTTTCAGGGAGAGAAAGGTTGCGTGCTATGGGGTCATCGACGCAGACAAAAAGCCCGCCATCAGGGGTTATGTGACCGGCGAACAGCTCGAAAGCCTTTATAATGGCTTCGAGGCTTGAGTAATGATCCATGTGGTCGTTGTCTATGTTAGTTATAACGCCATATTGCGGAAAGTATTTAAGGAAGGTCGCATCACTTTCGTCTGCTTCAGCGACAAACAGTTCCGGGTTTCCGGCGGAGAAATTGCCGTTAAGGGCTGTTACATGACCGCCAACTACGCAGGTCGGGTCTTTTCCGGCAAACTTGAGAACTGTCGCAATCATTGATGTGACAGTCGTTTTGCCATGGCACCCTGCAACAGCGATGCCGCATTTTGAGTCTAAGAAAAGCTCTGCCAGCAGGTCAGAACGGTGTATTATCGGTAAGTTCTTTTTGTGCGCGGCGGCCAATTCTGGATTGTCGTGATTTATGGCAGAAGATACAACAACTCTGCATGTGTCTGACAGAAGGTTTTTAGCGTTATGGCCGATAAAAACGCGTGCACCCCTAGTTTTGAGTTCTTCAGTTCTTTCATTTTCAGAGAGGTCTGAGCCCGAAATCTTGTAGCCTCTGTTAAGAAGTATGCTGGCAAGACCGCTCATTCCAACACCGCCGATGCCAATAAAGTGAATCCTGTTTCGACGTGTCATCAGTTTTATTCTGCGCCTCCTTGCAATTGCCTGCAGCTCTCGCAGGTGTTTTTCTCAATAGATATCGGCATTATGCCGGCAATGTCTGAGAAAAAAAATGATTCAATTGCAATTCTCTGAAATGAAGCTTCTAAGCGTAACGCGGCGTCTAGAATAACATAGTTCGCGGTGCAATGCAATTATTTTGACTCATGCTTCCGCTTGCGACAAAACAGCAGACAGTGCTCTCCTGAGCTTGTAAAGACGACCATCGAGGGAATCTGTGCTGACTTGAAACCGTGCGCTTTGCACCCGTATGGTGTAGATATCTGCCAGGTGATATAAAAATTGACGCACTCCCTGCAATCAATGCGCGGATCGGCCTTGCTGGAGGCAGGCTGGCTTTTGGGCTTCAGACGCCCACCTACCGGGCGCGATAAATTGTTGAGAGTTTGTTTGAGCAGTTTCTTTGCAAGCTCATCTGGCTTTTTCATGCAATCAATTTACCAAGTTTTACTGTTGCAGGCAATTCTCTAATTTTTTTTGTTGCTTACCATTTTTAATAAATTGTTGACTACAGCAGCTATAAAAAATAGATTGGGGGCATGGAAGCCGAAAAAATTGAAAAAATGTTCTGGTTTTTGCTTTTTGCCTGGTTTGTGCTGAGATGCACGCTTCTGGGCAGCCAGTATCTGGGCGACACTGACCCCACTGTTAAAAATGAGGTCTTAAAATATTTTTCGCAGGCCGATATCGACGCTGGGCGGAAATATGCCATGAGTGGTTTCTGGTTTAAGTCTGTTTACGGTGCCCTCTACGTTTTTGTGCTTGTAGCCATGCTTAAATACGGAGCGTTCGCATGGCTCTGGCAAAAAATATCGGCAATGACCGGCACCGGCTTATTTAAAAACGACCTGGTATTCACTATTGTTTTCTTTCTTTTTCTAGAGCTGCTCTCTCTGCCATCATCTTTTTATTTTGGCTACCTGCGTGAGGCAGAGTCGGGATTTGCTAATATCGGTTTCTGGGGCTGGTTGTTTAAGTTTGCCAAGTCTGTTGCCGTAAGCATGACTGTTGAAACTGCCGGTGTTTTGCTGCTGATAGCCGTTTTGCGATGGTTTCCGGTCAGATGGCCTTTGCTGGTGCCGCTAATAATGGGATTATTCAGCCTCGCAGTTACTCTGCTTTTTCCGGTTCTTATTACGCCTCTTTTTTATAATCAACAACCTCTTGCCAGTGGCGAACTCAGAAATCGCCTGCTGGACCTGGCAAAAAAGTCGGGCATGGAAGTCAGCGAAATTTATGTTATTGATGAAAGTCGTTATTCAAAACATACCAATGCTTATTTTACCGGCATTGGTGGCCACAGACGCATTGTCTTGTATGACAATCTTATTACCAGCCACACTGAAGACGAAGCTCTTCTTATTTTTGCACATGAAGCCGGCCATTGGAAACATAATCATGTCGCCTGGGGTTTAAGTCT
>SABV01000574.1 GCA_009928855.1 Erysipelotrichia bacterium
CATTTTTTAAATTATTATCTGTATTCAGCACAATTCGACCGCGAGTTTTTCAGAGGCCAGCATTCTGCAGACCGTTTTCGCAAAAATGAGCTGCCAACACTCATGTCTGGAGCATTCCGCAGATTTCTCATGAACGCGGGTTCTTATGACCATCTTTCTGAAGGGGGGCGCCAGAAAATCGCGCAATTGGCCGACTTTTCCAGCGGGGTAGTTGAAGAAATCGTTGATAATAACTTTTTCAGCAGAATTTTCAGTAGCCCTGGCGAATTGCACAGCGCAACCCAGCTGGCTCGGTCAGACCTTCTTACCGTATTTTTTGTGCGGGGGCCTCAGAAGATCTATGGCATGATCTGTTTTGCTACCAATAACTATCTGCCAGCCGTGATTATTGACGAATTAAATGCACGAGGCAGCTTTAAAAACAGGTTTACGCTACAGAACCATCGCATTGATATTGACTTTTTTAACATTAACCCGCTTTTTGAGCGCCGCCTCGATGGTAGAGACAGCTCTTATGCCATTGAAAATCCGCCAGCAATATCTCTTGAAGCTGCCAATACACTTTATGTAGACTCGGATTCAACCAGTATAGACAATCTTCACCTTGCCTGTCCACATCTGCTGGTTACTGAAACCATGGTTGACCGGTCGATCTTTGCGGTTGCGAGAATTCAGCCGCCATCGCGGCCGGCCTCGGAAAATTCTGGCGCAGCGATGCTCGCGCTTATTGCCCTGACGAGTTGTCTGGCTCTGGCTGCTGGTATTTCGAGGCTTATTCTTATGCCGGTTACCCCTTTTCTGGCAGCCCTCAAGGAAATTGAGAACAACCATTATGACTGGAATCTTAACCTGCAGACAGGCGATGAGTTCGACCTGCTCGCTTCTTCGATCAATAATATGAGGGTAAGCCTGCTTGAGCGCAGAAAGATGCTGCAGCTTGTTTCCCAGGGTGCTGCTGAAGCGGTCAGGTCTGGCGAAGATACCGATAACAAGCCGAGACGAAGATCGGCGACCATTCTGTTTTCTGACATCAGGGGTTTCACAACTATCAGCGAGGGCCATTCAGCCGAGGATGTTGTCGAGATGCTCAATAGTTACTTTACGCTGATGTGCCCGGCAATTGAAGAGAACGGTGGTTTTATCGACAAGCTCATCGGCGATGCTATTCAGGCAGTATTTATTGCTGACGACCCGTATGAGAGAGTAATGGGCGCTTCCAGGGCGGCGCTTGAGATTCGGCGAAGACTTGCCGCGTTCAACGGCGAAAGGGCCGCACGGGGGCTTTTTGCTGTAAACAATGGCATTGGCATTGCCAGTGGCATTATTACTACCGGGCTTACCGGTTCCAGAACGGGCAAACTTGAGGCTGCTGTCATGGGTGAACCGCTTCAGTTGGCTTCAATTCTAGAGTCAAAAAGCAAGTTTGCAACCAATACATGCATAATTCTTGATGAAGAATCGCAGAATGCGATAAAGGGCCATGCAAGGTTCGAAACGCTTACTATTGAAGCATCTGACAATACGCCGGCTTTTTCCATAACCGAGTTGCAGGAAATATTTCAGAAGCCCCATCTGGTCTGATTGCCAAGCTGCCAGCGGCAAACTCTTTCAGCGCATCAGTGCATGAAACGCTCTGAAGTCAGTATTTTCTGTGACTGAATGAATTCTTCGCGATCGGTTTCGGGCAAAAATACTGCTGCGCTGAAA
>SABV01000575.1 GCA_009928855.1 Erysipelotrichia bacterium
CTGGGTGCTGGCTGGTTGGCAGCAGAAAAAAAGGCATGCAGCAGAAAACAGGCAGAGAATTATTTTTTTCATAAAGACCCTTTCGTTGTTTGTGTCGGTGTTGATTATATCGCTTTGCGTGTATTTGAGGCAAACATTGGCAAACAGCGGTGAACATCGGCAGGCTTTAATAAACAGCAGCGGATAACGTTGTGATGGCAGAAAAATTAAAATTCAGGTGAGATTTTTAAGGTTTCTGTGTGTCAGGCTGTTATTGCAATAACTGGCGTTTTAAGGCAATATGGGGTTGGTTTGATCTGCCTGAAAAATCTACGGAGAAATTTCTATGTCTCGGAACAAAGAGGTTCCAGTTAGTGGTGTAAATGGTGGTTCATGGTTGTGGATAACATTTGGCACGTTGCTGTCGTCATTTGGTTATGTGCTGTTTATTTTGCCTCTGAATCTTTTCGAGGGTGGCGTGACTGGCCTGGGAATTATTGCGGCCAAGTTTTTGGGTAATATTTTTGCTGACGGCCGTATGTTGCCGGTTGTCGGAGTGATTTCGTGGACACTGACGCTTATTATTTTTGCTGCATCGGTGCGTGTTTTGGGCAAGTCATTCGGAGCGCGGTCGATTTATTCGACTTCATTGCTTTATTTTTCGATGGATATTTTTCTCTGGTATCTGCAGAGTCATGGTTATGACGTAAAAATCAGGCAGTTGCTTGACCAGGAACTGCTGGTGGCTTCCATCTATGGTGCTCTGGCGATCGGTACCGGCATGGCGATTGTTTTTAATGAGGGCGCGGCGACCGGCGGTGCCGATGCGATGGCTCAGGTAGTGCGTAAGCTGAAGCATGTTCCGGTTGGCAAGACTCTGCTTGTGACCGATTCTATCGTCTTATTCATAGGTTTTTTTACTTTTTCTGATGCTATGGTTGGCTTTAAGACGATGATGTATTCTTTCATTTTTATTTTCATTCAGGCGCACACTCTTGATACTGTTCTGAATGGTTTTCGCGCGAACCAGCTGGTAATGATAATTACTGACAAGCCCGAGCAGATCAAGAAGATGATTTTTATGGAGTTGTCGCGCGGTGTGACCGAGTATAAGTCGTATGGCGGTTTCAGCGGTATCGAAAAAACAACGCTGGCAACCGTTCTGAGCAAAAACCGTGTACCGGCTTTGCGCCGACTGATCGCTGAGGCTGACCCCGAGTCGTTTGTGGTGATTCAAGACACCGCTCTCGTCTACGGTGAAGGTTTCGAGACGCTGCCCCGTTAGCTTTTTCCCGGCCACCGTAAATCTCACTTGAATGATTTGACTATCAGACCTGTCGGGAGTAGAATGGAGTCAGGTACAGCTTAAGTATCTGAAGAAATCGGGGGCGACCTGGTTTCGACGGGGAGCGTGAGCATCCACCTGCCATTCGAGGTTGATCGAACGGCCTCGCAAAAAATCGATCAAACATTAACTGCTAACGAAGACTTAGCACTCGCAGCCTAATCGCGCTGTGACGGTCCCTCAGATGATTCTGCCGGTAAGCACTGAGACGACCGTAGACAAAACCGGCTGGGCTTAATACCGGGCCACTGGGGTAGTAAGTCGAGAAATTCCAGACGGATCGGATGAGTAGAGACCCGCCTGTGGGTTACGAAAATCTTAAACAAATAAACGCAGGATATAATGGTAGACGGTGTCTGTGAGCCTTTTCGGACGCGG
>SABV01000576.1 GCA_009928855.1 Erysipelotrichia bacterium
TCACTCTTACGTTTTTTATTACCTTCGCTGCCGCTTCACTAGAAACAGGCGAAAATAGCAGATAAAACAAAAAAGCAACGATAAAAAGAGTTTTTTGCATTATCTGATTCCAATCAGCTCAAGATCGAGATACGCATCACTAGTGGTTTTGTCGCAACCGAGAAAAACAACAATGCTGTTGACACCTTTTCTAAGAAGGCTTCCGGGTATGTTTTCGACAGTTCTGTTCCAGTATTCGAAATCATGCCCGTCTTTCAGCTTCATTGCGGGATCCTGGTCAACCATAACCCCGTTAACATACACAACGGCAGCATTGTTGCTGGCTACATGCAGGGCAACGTTTTTATATTGTTCTGGTGTTTCAACATTAAAGTCTTTTGCCATGACAAAGCCCTCAGATGGCACCAGTTCTGTATTGAGACGCGGTGGCTTCAAACGCTTAGACGGGCCAAACCCAAAAGGCATGTGCCCTAAGCGGCGTAGATCGAGAGTATCAGGATCAACCTTTATCGGGAGATCCCATACCATATCTTCGATGTCTTTTCTGTCAAAGTCATATTTCCAGTCTCTTGAAGCTCTTTCTATAAAATAATCCTGATTGTCAGGCAATTCAGCGCGCTTGATGCGCAAATTTTCAACCAGGCCTTCAACGCGATCTTTGAAAGAAAGTTTGTCGATCTTTTGCTTGAGAGCTACTTTTACGTCTTCGACGGTATCCAGAACCTTGGGTGTGATAAAAATCAGCAGTTCAACCTTTTCTTTATTGTTCTGCTTCTGACGAAAAAGCTTACCAACAACCGGAAGTTCACAAAGCAAGGGAATCTTGTTCTCGATTTTAGTGACGCGCTCTTCGATAAAACCGCCTAATATAAGGGTTTCGCCATCGGCCAGGGAAACATTGGTCTTGACTTCGCGATTAGACATGTTCGCAGTGCCTTCTTTGGCGTCATAACTCTGCAAAGCATTGATAGTCTGAAATACTTCCATGTCGATCTGGTTGCCACGATTGATATGCGGAGTAACAGTAAGTTCGATACCAACATCTTTAATATCAAAAGATTTGATTGGACCGGCATCTGAAGGACGGATACTCTCGATAATCGGCATGCGATTACCGATTTTAAAAGTTGCTTCACGATGATTGGCAGCAACAATATGCGGCGAAGAAATCACGTTCGCCTTCTTCTCGTCTTTATAGGCGTTCAAAAACATTTTCATGCGGTTTGGCGTGGTAACGAAGACTTTAAGCCTGTCGCTCTTTGAGAGGGGGTCTGGTTCTTCGATCGTGCCATGATCCACGCCGAATGTCGAAAGGGTATTTTTGATATTCAGAGGTTCTTTAACGATGTTCATCAGCTCAAAATCAAACAGATCTTCGTCTGAAACGCTGAGTTCAACGACCAGAACTTCAATAAGAACCTGGCCGCTGCGAAAATCAAGGCTTTTAACCGTATCTATTATTTCTTCGACAATTGGGCTGTCTGAGGTTTTCGCCTTTATGATAATTGAATTGGTAACTTCATTCTCACTGATTCTTATATCACCAGAGTTGATTTCATCTTCAAAAATATCTTTGACAGTATCAAAAATGTCTTTTGATCTGCTGTACATAAGATACCAGGTGATGACATTGCCGCTCTTGCTTTTTGCATAGCGGGTAGAAATAAGGTGTTCCGGGTCATAATCATCCGAAAGAGCAGG
>SABV01000145.1 GCA_009928855.1 Erysipelotrichia bacterium
TTTAGATTTATAGACAACAAAAACGTTTTATGACCACTTTCGGCTTTGCCGTTTTGCTCAAAGCATTCGATTATACCCAGTTCGTCGAAAAGTTTCTGCGTCGCTATCGATTCGTAATTAAGCGAGTTTTTCTGTGAACGAAAACATATGTTCGGCGAAATAATCAATAATCAGATGCATTTAAATGGTGCCGGAAACTCATTGTTCATTTGGAAATTCAACGTTTGTTTTCTCTCATGCTTGCGTTTTGAACAAATGATGCTATAATAAAAATGAACTGGAGGTTCATTTTTAATTGCAGATTTTAAAGAACAATATCAGGCTTCAAATTGAGCAGGCAGCGTCCATGCTTTTTTCATCCGTGGGCTATGAGAAATCAGGAATAGCTGAAATTGCCAAAAAGGCGGGTATTTCTACCGGCAATGTCTACAGGTATTTCGACAATAAGCAGAAGCTGCTATATTCAATTGTTTCTGATGACTTTGTTAAGAGCTGTTTTAAAATTCTCCTTGAAAAAATTGGAAATGTAAAAAGTCTAAGCTCTGATCAAATAGCAGCTTCGAAAGAGTTCGCCAGGGGAAACCTTTATTTACTGGACTTTTTAATCTGCAATCGGCTTAAACTGGTTATTCTTATGAAGGGTTGTCCGGGAACCAGATTTGAAGACTTCAACTCCAGAATCAGGTCTGCGGTCATCAAGGCTGTTTCAGGATATTTTTCTTCAGTTACAAGCAAAAGAAAAAAAAAGGTGGTTTTTTCAAAAAATCTTCTTCTGGAAACACTTTACGAAAATCTGATCAATGCAACTCTGGTTATTCTTGCAAGCAAGACTTCTGATGTCGAATGCCAGCAAACCCTTCAAATGCTTATTGAATACCATTTAAAAGGAATGTCGACTTTTGCATGATTTTTTTTGCTTCAGTTTTTATTAGCGAATTATAAATTCATTATTAGGGGGTGTTTTATGAAGATTACAGCATTTAACGGTTCACACAAAAAAGAAGACTCTAACACTTCAATTCTGGTTGACTGGTTTCTTGCCGGTGCCGGAGATGCGGGTGCACAGGTAGAGCAAATCAAGCTTTCAACCTGCAGAATTGAGCGATGCATGGCATGTAAAAGTTGCTGGAACAAAACTCCGGGTAAATGCGTCATAAAAGATGATATGGCTTCTCTGGTAGAAAAGTTTATTTCATCAGACATCGTGGTTTTTGCTTCACCGGTCTACGCAGACAATATTTCCGGGCTGATGAAAACCTTTCTTGACCGTCTGATAGTCGTTGGCGACGCGCATTGGGAGCTTGATGACAACAATGAAAGCAGGCACTGCCGAAGATACGAGAAGCCAATTGGCCTTGTCGCCATAAGCAATTGCGGCTATCCCGAACAAAGTCATTTTGATACGCAAAGAATTTTTTATCGCCGTCTATGCAGGAATATGCATATGAGGCTCGCAGGCGAAATTTATCGTGGCGCCGGCGCTCTACTTGCAGGCATTGTACCAGAGTTTTCAGAATTTCTGAAAACCTGTCAAAAAATGGTATATGCTTCTGGTCAGCAAGTAGAGAAGAATGGCAAAATTTCATCAGATCTTCAGAGGAAGCTTGAAGAGCCAATGATTCCTTTGCCTGATTTTAACCGGCGGTTTCTCGAAAAGGTTAACCAAATGGCTGATCAAATTGTGGCTAGAAACTAAAGCAAGTTTCATTGAGCTGGTATTTTCGATTGATAAATTCTGGTCAGAAGTGGCTTGGGCATCTCTTGAAGGATCGACTTGTTACCCACTTTAGAAAAAAACTTTTTTTATCTTGCCAGAAAATCAGCTTCACAAAAGATGTTTGTAAGGGATTACCGTCTTAAGTAAGCGGACATCAACAGAACTTATTGTGGTCAAGACACCAAGCGGAAATTTACACACGCTAAGCTTTTTTTGAAAACAGACAAGTGCTTTAAAATATTACCAATGATATACAACCACACCCTAATTGATATGATTTAGAGTGTGGTTGTATTATATGGGAGTAACAATTTATGGATAATTTGAAAGCAATAACAGCCATGCTTGAGCGGCAGAGCGGTATTGTTACAACCGCTCAAGTAAGTGCTGCCGGTAGGGGTCAAATTAGATTGTCGAAATTAATTGGCTCTCAAAGCTTCTATGGGGCGAAGCTTTGAAGCTTGCCAGGCCGGGTAAAAGCCAAAAAACAGGCCAACCATTGCGGAGACGCCAAAACCAAGCAAAATTGATGTCTGGGAAATGAAAAAATGCCAATGCTGAAATCTGGAAATTCCGTATGCTCCACCGATTCCGAGGGCAATGCCGGCAATTCCACCAAAGAGGCATAGCAGAAAAGCTTCGACAATGAATTGCCCCTGAATGTCGCGGCGTCTTGCACCAAGTGCCCTTCTGATGCCAATTTCTCGTCGTCTTTCGGCAACAGAAACAAGCATAACATTCATAACCCCGACCCCGCCCACCACAAGAGCAATGCAGCCAACAATTCCAAGAAACAGAGTTAACAGGTTCATCTGTTTATTCATCTGCCCGATCAATTCGCTCGCAGTCTGAATATAGGGCTTTTTTTCTTTGATAATCTGATTCAGAACGCCTTGAATTTGTTCTACCGCTGCTGCAACATTTACATTCTTTTTTAAGCGGGCAACTATTCCGGCAACCTGATCGGTTCCTGTAATGCGTTTAAGCGTAAGATACGGAACCATGACGCCCTCATTTATTTCTTGCGGTCGGAGAGAATTTTCAAAAGCCTGCTTTGCAACGCCAACAATTGTAAATAGATGGTCAAAAATCAGTATTTTTGAGCCAACCATGCTGGTAATGCCGATTTGTCGCATTTGTTCAGCAATTCTTGCACCGATCACACAGTTTTTCATTTCCTGATCAATTTCAGATAAAGGCCGGCCTTTATCAATTATCAGCTTGTTTACCAGATGAAAATTTCCGGTAACCCCAAGAATTGAGCTTCCCCAGGATTTTCCCGAACAAATCACCGTCGAAAAGGTAACCGCATATGGGGAAAATTCTCGCAATGATGGGCAGGCTTTCGGAATAGAGGTGGTAGATTTAAGTTGAATAATTCCATTGCCGGTCCTGGTTTCGTCTGCAATGTTTGAAATTACCAGAAAATCGGTTCCCAGTTCTTGAAATTGCCGAAGCGCCTCCTCTTTGACAATGGCGCCAACAGACACCATTGCAATAACAGAAGCAATGCCGATGGTAATTCCAAGCAATGCCAGAAAGGTTCTTTGCAGAGACGATAGAAGGCTTCTGGTTGCTTCGCGAAAATAGAGATACAGCTTCATGCAAAAGCCTCGGTTTTGCTTTCAATAAGTCCATCGCTGATATTAAAGCATTTTTCACATTGCGCAGCGATTCTCGGGTCATGAGTAATCATGACAATGGTAATTCCGTCTTCTTTGTTGAGGCGCAAAAACAGATCCATGATTTCCTGGCCAACCCTGGTATCTAGAGCGCCAGTAGGCTCGTCCGCAAGAATTACGGAAGGATTCCCGGCAAGTGCCCGGGCAACTGCAACGCGTTGCTGCTGGCCGCCTGAGAGCTCCATCGGGTTATGATCAGCCCTGTCACCCATTCCGACTTTTTCAAGAAAAGACCTGGCTATCATGTTGCTTTTTCTGATTGATTCGCCGCGATAGAGAAGGGGCATGGCGACATTTTCTGCAGCAGACAAGCGAGGCAGAAGATTAAACTGCTGAAATACAAAGCCTATTTTCTCGTTCCTTATGCCCGACAATTCATCATCATTAAGGTTTATGACTTCTTTGCCTTCAAAAGAGTAAGCTCCTGAACTGGGTTCATCGAGGAGACCAATAATATTCATCAAGGTGCTTTTGCCGCCGCCGGAAGTGCCTGTTATCGCCGCCATTTCGCCCTTGTAGATACTAAGATCGATACCTTTAAGGATTGGCAGATCGAGAACCCCAACCCTAAAATTCTTTTTTATATCTCTAAGCTGGATCACCGGCGTCTTATTTAATTCTTCAGTCATTGCATTACCTCATCGGGAAACAATGCAATTTCATCACCCAAGGTCAGGCCTGAAAGCACCTCAACCTGCTCAAGAGTAGTTACACCAGCTCTTACCGGGACATTTTCAAATTTGTGTGTCTGCGGATTTTTTTTGAAAACCTGTGCATAGTCATAGCCAGATTCAACAGCCGAAATTGGCACTACCAGCGCGCTGGGGTTATCGTAAACTGTCACATTCAGAATTGCAGACATGCCCATTCTAATTTTATTTTGTTGTTCGAAAGACAGCTCATCCACGGTTACCGTCACATCAAAAACCGGCGGTTTGCCGCCAGATGAACGACCGGCAGTGCTACCAAGAGCCTGGCATGAGATCGCAGAAATCCAGCCATCCAGAACTATTTCTGGAAAGGCATCACTGGTAACCTGCACCAGCTGGCTAAGTGAAAGCTTTGAAATGCTGACTTCATCTACCTTAGTGCGAATGGTTAAACCAGACAAATCGCCAATGACAACAAGCGTTTCGCCCTGCTGAACCTTGGTTCCGGCCTCAATAGATTTGAGCTCCTGTTGTCTTTGTTCTTCTGAAGCCGGAAGCAGAACAATTCCCCCCTCTTCAGCCACTAAAGTGGCTCGGGCTAACTGCTCTTCCAGTTCATCAAGTTCAGCCTGCGCATTTTGCAGTTCCATGCTTGCTATCAACAACTGGTCATGGCTTCCAAGAGCCAGCAAGCTCTTGACCTCATCTTCGGCAGCTTTTGCACTTATTTTCTGATTCTCGAAAGATTCTATTGAAGATTCCAGCTCAACCTTTGGAATGATGCCCTTATCAAATAAAACCGTTGCTTCATCCAGTTTTCTTTTAAGATTATCAAGAATTGCATTTTGCCTTGCCTGGCTTAGCCGAGCCTGAGTTACCCGTGGCCCGCCTGCCCATTCCTTGATTTGAATATGATCCTTTTTCGCTCTGATCAATGCGGAACGCGCCTGGCGAACTTTGATCTCAAGTTCAGTTGTGTCGAGTTTAAGAAGTGGATCACCGGCTTTTACCAGCTGCCCTTCCATATAATATTTTTCAGTAACTTTGCCACTGAAAGGGCTGAGAAAAACTTTCTGAGTAAGTGGTTCGATCTGCCCGACGAAAGAAAGAGTTGCTGAAACAGGTGAATTAGTCACCCTTACTGTCTGGATCGATTTATTATCAGCTGTCTCCTGGTGTGTACTCTCTATTGTCGAAAGAATTGCAGCAAGATTGCCTGTCTCGAATCCTTTCCATGCAGTGCCGGCCAAAATCAGGCACAGCACAAAAAACATCCAGATTTTTCTGACTACACTGGTTTGCGCCATTGCAGCTTTAAGTTCAGCATTTGTCTTCTCTGTATCGAGGTAAGCTTTTTTAAGCTTTTCGCCGAGCTCTTCCTCTGCCTGTCTTAGTCTTCTAATTTCTTCCAGGTCTTTTTCCATGCCTGATAAAAGACGCCGGTTAGTAATACTGACAGCTGCCTGAGATGCAAGAGAGGAAACAAGTACTTCGTGGCGTTCAGAAAAATCTGTTACTTTATCGGTGCCCGCAATCTTCGCATTCAGCAGCTGGAGGATTCCGATTATGTCGTCATTATGGTCGCGCATTGGTGTTACCAGCATTGATTTTGAACGATAGCCGGAAACAGAGTCGTAATGCTTTACTCCTGAAAAATTGAAGCCCTGAGCCGAATAAACATCAGAAATATTCACCAGGTCGCCGGTTAAAGCAACATATGATGAGACATTGGCATTGTTGGGAGCGCCGTTAACATACAAAGGAACGGGCTCGGGGATTGGTACATCAGGGTTCTTGTCTGCATTTATCTTAGTTCTGGTAGTTTCATTCTGCATTATGCAAAAACGAAGGCATCTGGCTTCAGGATCAAGAATATACAGAGTGCCTGCGTCTGCATTCGTCATTGAACGAGCGGCATTTACGATCATTTCAAGAATGGAGCCCAATTGATGTTCCTGCGAAAGCGCTAGACCTATCTGTGCTAAATTTTGCAGATCCGCTACGGCATTTACATTGGGTTCATTATTCTCTTTCATCGCAAGCTCTCTGTGTTTGAAGTCTTTTCTTTCTGCAATGCGCCACCATCACGCCCGACAGTTCGCAAATCAGAGTTTTTAGTCGATTTTTCAGTCTCCTGTGGGGCTGAAGCCAGGTCAATCCCCCAGGTCAACGGAACGGTTCCCATAAATTTATCCAGGTCACTAAGTGAATTCAGATAAGAAATTTTTGCGTTTAACTCATTGATTCTGGCTGAACGCAATTCATCCTGGTATGTGACAATCTGAAAATTTGTACTTCTTCCTGCTTTTTGTTTAATAAGCTCAACTTCAAGCTTTTTTTCAGAAAGTTTTCGCGCACTCCCGGCAAGTTCAATTTGTTTTTCGAGGGTCTTGGTTCTCTGAACAAGGTCTTTTGTGTTAATAGCCAGGTCTCCAAGGGCCTTTTGCAGGGAAATGTTTGCTTTATCCATGTTGACCTGAGCCTTAATAAGATTGCCTTTCAACTCTCGTCGTGTTTTTCCTGAAATTGGAATATCAACTACAACCCCAATTTCCCAGGATTTTTCTGAATTATCCAAAGAGATATCTCCGCGGGTATTTGATTTTCCAATTGAACCGGCCAGCGCCACGTCCAGTCTCTGCTCGCTTTGCGCCTCTACCAGTTCCATGCGTGCCAGTTCCAGATAAATCATCATGGAAAGCCATTCAGGTTGGTTTGCTTTTGCCAGAGAAAATATCTGGTCTTCTGTGTGGCTGAAGGGTGTTATTTCTATCTCCTCTTCAGGCTCAATCATCAGATCCCGGCTCAAATCAAGCAATTGCAGCAACGCAAGCCTTGCCTGGTCGAAGGCATTTCTGGAGATTTCCAGGCTAAGTTCTTTATTGGCACTGTCAGATTCTGACTGAATAATGTCTTGAGACGCCATTTTGCCCATTTCAATCAAAATCCTGTTGGTTTCAAGCAGGGCCCTGGCCCTTTCAAGTGCTGCTTTATTGATCTCAACATCCCATTTCGCCAGAAGTAACTGGCGATAAGCTTTAATAACAGAAGTAACGGTATTGATAGCCGTTGATTTAAGCTGAAGCACATCCAGATCTTCTTGATATTTTGCCCGATTAACAACGAGGTTAGCCACTTCATACCCGGCAAACTTCGCAAGGGGTTGAGAAAAATTCACCCGCCATGAATCTTGTCTTGAACTAATGTCAGAAGAAGACATGGCCTGGTGGTTTCTGCTGATTTCCTTATCCCATGGTTGCCATTGAATCCCGATGGTTCCACCTGTTGGAAGATTCTGGCGCAAATGCAGAGCTGAAGAGATCGACCGATTCAATGAAGAAGAGTCGTCTGGAACGGTTTGCTTATTCTCTGCCTGACTTAAAGCAGTCTGCCAATCGATATCTGGCCTAAAAGTATAGTTAGCGGTTGTCGTGAAAGAATATTTCTGAACAACCCTGTCCATATAGGCAAGTTTGATCCAGGTGTTTCTTCGCATGGCTAATGCAACACACTCGGCCAGTGAAATTACCTGAGTTTTTTCTGCAGCATAACCATCAGTGAGAGGAAAAAAAACAAGAATGCTGAAAAAAAGAAAAACCACTAAAGTTTTACCCAGGCTTTGTTGCTCTGGTACACAGCATCGCTTGTTTGCATATTCTTTTCCAATAAAGAAATTGACCATGATTCTTTTCCCGGTAAGCGCTCTTAAAAAGGATTCAAAGAAAAGAGCTGAAGATGGCTTTTAAGGGCAATCTTCAGCTCTGTCCGCATTATTTAGGCTTTTTCGGAGTCATGATCTGGCCTGTTGGCTCACCCATCGTGGCTCTCGTAAGAACAACGGTAGGGTGAGAATCAAGGTCGAATGCTTCCTTTTTGAAAGTTACTGTGGGGCTTCCGGGAAAATCGTATTTCATTTGAAGAATTAAACTGATTTGACCCTTGGAAAGCGAATGAGATGTTTTTTTAGCGGAAAATTTTAAAACATTTGTCCCGGGCTTCAATTCACCCTGTAGCGGGTCGAAGTTGGCGGGCTTCAGTAATGCATTATAGTTTACTGAGGCTCCGGTCTGATTAATAACATAAACTATCTGACCCTTAGTTGAAGAAGTTGGCTTTTGTTGATGTTTTTCGACCTCTTCAGATGGAGCGGGAAGCTTTGACCGGGGCGATTTTTCATGAGCTTGTGGGAAAAGATCTTTGCTCAGAGCTATTATTCCGGCACTTTTTGCATAACCAATAACCAGTCTTCTCGTTTCTTTTCCCCTGTTTATGGTTAAAAGTATCTTTGAATCATTGGAAACTTCAGCTTTTGAATTCATGGGCGCAAGACTGACTTTTCCTGCATTCATGGGTGTGAGAACAACTGATTCCCGGGTGTGCGCAGCCAGACTGACTGATTTTGCTTTCGCAAGATTTACCCGCTCTGAGGCATCTACTATCGATGCTCTCACAAACAAGGCAGAATCTGTTTCGTTGGAAATTTGCAGCGAAATGTCGCCAGCTTTCGGTTTATCTGCGCGTGATTCTGGTTTGTTGAGTTGATCTGGTTTTTGGCCTGGCTTGTCGAGTTTGTCAGGCTTATGGGCTGGTTTGTTCAGCTCATCAGGTTTGTGCCCTGGCTTGTTGAGCTTGTCAGGTTTATGGGCCGGTTTGTTTAGCTCGTCAGGTTTGTGCCCTGGCTTGTTGAGCTGATCTGGCTTTTGGCCTGGTTTGTCGAGTTTGTCAGGTTTATGGGCCGGTTTGTTTAGCTGATCTGGCTTTTGCTCTGGCTTATTGAGTTCGCTTTTCTCGATCTCTTCAAGGGAGCCCTGGGCAAGGGATTGACCATAATCGTCTGCAAAAACTGGCAATAACCCGGTGATTAACAGAAACAATAAAAGCACAGACAAGTAACAATTTCTTTTTTCTCTAAAAAATGGATTCATAAAACC
>SABV01000006.1 GCA_009928855.1 Erysipelotrichia bacterium
GCGCTGAGAAGCTGTGAAACAGCTTCAACTTCCAGCAGATCCATTTTCCCGTGTAAAAAGGCTCTACGAGTAAATTCTCCTGCTTCAGCAGGCCTGGCACCGTGCTTTATAAGAAGTTGCAAGACTTTACTGACAACCACAGGATTACCATGGGTGGAAACTTCTGCAAGATCTTCACCAGTATAGGAGTGAGGGGCGACAAAAGTTGTCACAATAACCCGATCTGCAATCAAGCCCGTATCCGGTTCAACGACTGAGCCGAAATATGCAGAATAAGGCAGGGGGAAAGCTTTCTTTCCCCCTGTTTTAAACAACTTTTTCAGGATCTTAAAGGTTTCCGGCCCTGATACGCGGATCAAACTGATTGCCGACCTGCCAGCAGGTGTTGAAACCGCGGCAATCGTATCAATCTGTGGATTAGACATCTTCCTCCATGAACATTGGCACGGCACCTGAATTTTCGAACTTTTCAGAAAAATCTGAATCGTTCTCATCTGTCAATGGCTGCCAGTCAGCATTAGAATTACTTTTTTTCTTTTTTATCGGAGTAATGACAACGCGACGCATCGGTTCTGTTCCCTTAGAGAATGTCTCGATATCGGTCCTGTCTTTTAGAGCCATGTGAATGGTTCTTCTATCGAGAGTAGACATTGGCTCAAGCTCTACCGACCTGCGACTTGCAACAGCTTTTTTGCACATGCGGTTAGCCAGCATCATCAGGTTGCGATAGCGTTTTTCGCGATATCCCTGAGCGTCAAGAACGATTTTGGTGCGATCATCGTTACCTTTGTTGAAAATGATATTCATCAGATACTGCAAAGAATCGAGAGTTCGCCCTCTTTTTCCGATGAGTTGCGAAACATTTTCACCAGATGCCTCAATAACCCATGCGCCATCGCGCACGAAGTCGTTCATTGTCAGATCTTCAATTCCTACGTTTGCCGCAACATCCTTGATCAGATCAAAAATTTCCTGATAACCGGGATTATTTTTGATTGCCTCAGTCACAGGCTCTCTTGGGCGATCAGGCAGATGAATTTCTTCTGCCACATCAGCTTCTGAGTCTTCACGGAAATCTCTTCCCTGGCCCCTGCCTCTAGAACGCGTATCTGATCGTCCAGAACGCCTTGGCTGGCGCTGTCTGGATTCGCTTTCGCGTTCTGATGACACTCTGTCATCTCTAGTCACATTACGGGGCAAAGCGGCATCGACATCTCTGGGTGCCCTGTGTTCAACGGCCTTTTCGGCAATTACAGGCGCCGGTTTTTCACCGATGGCAAACCTTATTTTAAATTCCTGTTTGCCTACAAATCCGAAAATGCCACGGGCCGGGGCAGACAACACCTCAGAAGAAACAACAACTTCATTGTCATTAAGCTCAGCATTGGCGATTCCTCGCGCTTCTTCTTCTGTTTTCGCAGTAATTTCAATAGTTCTGGTAGTATTCAAGTTCACTCCTCCTTAATGGCGGCCGCGATGCGGTTAGCCTGGAACTGCTGTAACAAACCGATAACACTGCTGGCAAACCAATAAACCAGCAAACCCGCCGGCAGAGACCAGGTAATGACAAACATGAACATCGGCATGAAGGCCATCATCTGCTGCTGTTGAGGATCTGTCATCTTGCCCTGCTGATAATACATCAAAGCTGCAATGGCAATTGGCAGAATAAGGAGCGGGTCTCCCTTGGAAAGGTCAGAAATCCACAGGAATGGAGTTTTGCGAAGTTCAACTGCAATTCTGATCGTGTTGTAAAGAGCGATAAGAATAGGCAACTGCAACAAAAGCGGCAAACAACCACCGAGCGGGTTAACATTACTCTTTTGATAAAGCTTCAGAACTTCTTCGTTGAATTTCTGAGGATTATCTTTGTATCTGTCTTTAAGATCCTGGACTTTAGGCTGAATTTTTTGCATCTGAGCCATGGACTTGGTCTGTTTTAAAGTAAGCGGATAAAGCGCTAATCTCACAACCAGAGTGAGCAAAACTATCGCAAGACCATAATTCGGAAACAGGTTATAAAAGAACTGAAGAACGCGCAACAACATGGTGCTGAGAAAGCCATATTCAGAAACTTGCTCAAGGTCATGTTTTTTGAGCTGATCAAGAATGATAGGACCAGCATAGACCTTGTAGGTAAAAGCCCTTGATTCTTTCGCTCCAAGGTTAAAAGCGGGCAACGAACATGAAATAACATTGCCAGTCTGCTTTTTACGTTTTTCATCTGTTGATTCGATTTCAAAAGCAGACGCTGATATTCTAGCGGGAGACTCAGATTCCAGGATTACGCAGAAATACTGATCTCTGAGACCAATTCCCTTGAAGGCACCAGTCACAAAACCAGCCGCATTCAAGGCTTTAACATCAGTATGAGCCTCAGCAACGCCAGGTTTCAAGGCAAGAATGGTTGATGGCCCGAATGGATCCATGAAAATTCCAGGGCCAAAATTCAGTGACAAAGAACCGTTTTGTTCGTTCCCAACTGTGACCAGGCGTTCCTGGAGATTGCTTACAACATGTTCGACAGCAAAATGATAACTGTCGGCATAAAAGGTGTAACGAACGATTAACGAGAGAACCGGAGAAGCAGTCAAAACATCAGGGTTAGCGGGCATTTCGGCAGCAGGCAGCGAAACATTTGCAGTTGCTCTGACAACGATTTTTTCAGTTGTATTCTCTTCAAGCTCTACTGTGTATCCTGATCCTGAGAGACTTACACCATAAATTTCGCCGGCAAAAGCCTTTAAGGTCTCGGAGGCAATTTTATAGCCAAAGTCTTGAATAACAGGGGGGTAAATATTTTCGTCAAAATTTCTGCCCTTCAAATGCAAAAGAGCCGGACTGCCCGTTTTGCCAGAAACAATAACCCGCACATAGGAAGTTTCAATGGAGGCGTCTTTCAGGCCATCTCCATCACAATCTTCAATCTTCGCCGAAGGCGCAGTCGAGACATTGGAAGGCTCTTGAGCAAAACCTGCAAAAACAGGAAAAAGCAAAAAAGCAATTAACAGAAACGAGCAGAAAAGCCTGCTCGTTGGATTTGCAAAAGTATCATAAATCTTTTTCAGGCTCATCTTAATCATCTCTGGTTTCTAACTCTCCGGCTTGAATTAGTTAAAAAATAACAAGGCTTTCCGATTACTTCACCGGATCAAAACCGCCCTGACAGAAAGGGTTACATCTGCAAATCCGCCAGCAGCCCATCAAAGAACCTTTAATCAGGCCATATTTTTCTATGGCTTCATAGGTATAATGTGAGCAACTTGGTGTAAACCTGCAGGCTGCACCCAGGATTGGAGACAGAAATCGCTGATACAAACGAATAAGCTTCAGGCCTGCTCTGACTGGAAAAGCAAAAGGACGCTTATCTGTCATGCGACAACTGCCGGAAGTCTGATGCGTTCGATTTTATCAAAGGCCCAACTACAAGTGGCTTCTAATGTAGAGAAAGGGAGCTCACTGCATGGCTTACTCACACAAAAGACAATCTCAGCCGATTCAGGCAGAGATTCAGCTCTTCTGATGATTTCTTTGATTCTTCGCCTCAATTTGTTGCGTTCAACAGCTTTACCGAAACGCTTCGGAACCGATATTCCAAATCTGAAATCGATTCCTGAAACTTTTCGATAACAAAAGCCCAGCCCATTCCGAAAGAAGCGCGTTCTTGTCTCAAAAACACGCTGGAAATCGGAATGGGCACGCAACGTGGTGCGACCACTGTTCTGGGTTCTCCCCACTCGGCAAAAGTCAGACGCTAAGTTTCTTGCGACCACGCAGTCTGCGTCGTTTCAGAACATTGCGACCGCTGACAGTGGCCATTCTTTTTCTGAAGCCGTGAGTTTTTGCACGTTTTCTTTTGTTCGGATTATAGGTAAAGCTCATGGTTTATCTCCTGAGATTGAAGTCTGAATAGAGGGATTCACTATATACCATTTACAAAACATTGTCAACTGCTAACCTCACTTTAAAAACCAGACAAAGGGCTATCACTGGTCAACACAGACAAAGAAGGTGTACACAAGCATTCAAAAAACCCCAAACATTTTCGCCTTTTCAGATTTTTGACTACAAAATTAAATACTGCCTAGCAAAACAATCTGTTCAGTTCACTTATGTTTTTTTCAAACAAAATAAAACAAAAAAGCCACAACATTGCGGGTTTTAAAAAAAATAATAAACAATTCATGAATTTTTTCGATATATTCTGGTTTTGTGCTATTTACCTTACAGGCATTTTATAATATTGTGGTAACATGCAAGCACATGGATAGTCGGACATAAACAAGGAAAGAAGGAAAGATATCATGGCTACAAAAGCTGATAAAAGTAAAAAAGAAGGCGCCAAAACTTTTAAAGTAGACTGCGCCTGGGACAAAGTCAAACCCACCGAGCTCAAGCAACTCGAAAAACGCTCACAGGATTACATCGAATTTATAAACGCATGCAAAACCGAGCGCGGCACTATTGAATTTATCGAAACACGGGCACAAAAGGCCGGTTTTACGCTTCTGCCAACACTTGGAAAAGGCAAAAAGCTCAAACCGGGCAGCAAAGTCATGTTTATTAACAAAAACAGAGCTCTCGGCATGGCAGTAATAGGAAAAAGGCCGGCCAGCGAAGGTTTTAGACTCATCGCAGCCCATCATGATGTTCCTCGCATAGATGTCAAGGCAACACCACTTTATGAAAAGCACGGACTGGCACTTTTCAAAACCCACTATTATGGTGGAATCAAAAAGTTTCAGTGGGCAGCAATACCTCTCTCTCTGCATATCTTCGCCATTGACCGCAAAGGCAACAAACTGAGCTTCAGCGTTGGCGAAAACCCCGGAGACCCGGTATTTACAATTACAGACATAGCCCCACACCTCGGCAAAAAGATTCAATACGAACGCAAAACAGCTGATGTTGTAAGTGGCGAAGAGCTCAATATAGTTGTTGGACATAAACCAGAAGAAATGGGCAAAGACCAGACAACTGAAACCCCGAACCGCGTAAAAAATGCAGTGCTCTGCCAGATAGAAAAACACTTTGGACTCACCGAAGAAGACCTGGCGTGGGCTGAAATTCGCGCCGTACCCGCAATGAAAGCCAGCGAAGTCGGTTTCGATCGCGCGCTCATCGGAGCGTACGGTCACGACGACCGCGCGTGCGTTGCGGCTGCTTTTGCAGCAATCAACGAACTGGGCGCACCAGAACACACAGCGGCCATTCTACTGCTCGACAAGGAAGAAATTGGATCTGCTGGTCCGAACGGCGCCCAATCAATGATGGTAACCGATTTTCTCTCAATGCTTACAGAAGCCACATCGGGCGAAAGCACCTTTGCTGCAATCAGAACAGCAATCGGCGCCACCCAGGTGCTCTCTGCCGACACCAACGCTCCAATTGATCCAACCTTTGAGGGCGCATACGATCCGCTCAACTCGGGCGTAGTCGGCAAGGGCGTCTGGATCACCAAACACTCTGGCTCAGGCGGAAAGTCAGGCAGCAGCGAAGCAGACATAGAGTATCTGGCCTGCATTCGCAACATGCTGAGCAAAGAAAATATTCCTTATCAGTTCGGCGAAATGGGAAAAGTTGACGAAGGCGGCGGAGGCACCGTAGCCTACATGCTTGCCAACCTGAATATGAGCGTGGTAGACATTTCACTGCCAACATTAAGCCTTCACTCACCATTTGAACTGATTTCAAAAGTGGATTACCATTATTCTGTGAGCGCCTACAAGGCCTTTATGCAGAACCATTACTGACCGACAAGATAGACAAAGCAGGGGGGCTGTCTCGCAAAGGCAGCCCCCCACCGATTTCTCAGGAGAGTAAAAATTTTGGATCAGGCAACCCTGGAAAAGCTTATTAAAAGCGGAAAGCTTGTTAGCCCCCTTTACGTTTTTGCGGGCCCCGAAGCTTTTTTAAAAGAAAAAGCATTTTCCATGATTGCTAACAAGCTGGTTCCCAAAGATGATCAGGCCGAGAATATTTTCAGAATCTCAACTAACGGCAAAGACCTGCCTGGCATCCTGAATCAGATTTTCAGTTTTTCATTCAATCCCAGTCCCAGAGTTTTTTTCATACAGGAGCTGGACTCTGCAGCAGCCAAGCAACGCAAGGATTTTCTGGAAAAATTACATCAAAACGGTATTCCGCCGGCAACCATAATAATCTTTCCTGTGTCAGACTCGCGAATAGCAACAGATATAGCAACAAAATTCAAACAACAGTCAGAGAAAATAGACTTTTGGGCGCCATTTGCGAACCAGCTTGGCGCATGGGTTAAACGCGAAACAGCAGAATTTGGCGCAGAAATCTCAAGTGAAGCGGCAGATTTATTGGTTGAATTAGCGGGTTCAGATTTGTCGCTTCTTCACCAGGAGCTTGAGAAACTCGCCATCGGCGCGGCTGGCGGTAAAATTGGCCTCGCAGAAGTAAAAAATGGCGTAGCTTATCTGCGCCAGGACAACATATTTGATTTTCTTGATGCATTTGGTCGGCGCAGCCTGGTCAAAACAATACGATGTATGGAAAGTCTCATAAACAGAGGCGAGGCTCCACAAAAAATATGGTTCATGCTCTGTAAGCAGCTACGTGATTTCAGACTTTTCCACGAGATCTCAATAGACAGACCCGACATTTTTGAACCAGTCTTAAACCTGCTGCGCAAATACAAGCAGCACGCAAACAAGTCAGACTTCAAAGCAAACCAGGAAAAGAAAAACATCACCGGAGAAATACAGCGACTAGCCGATGAAATGCCCGAAAACCTTGCAACAGCAGCCGGTTTAAGACACGCTGGCAAATTGCGCAATCTTCACATGGCTCTGAACTTCAGCTACTCTGAGTTGTTAAGAGCATGGCCGGCAATGATAGAAACCGATTTAAAACTCAAGTCTGGCGCACCTGATCCTGGAGCCGCGCTGCAAAGCTTTGTCGCAGCAATGCTAAGTGATTAACCGCCCTAAAACCATAAACCGGAAGCATACTTGAAGCAAGCTCCCGGGTAAATGGCTAACAGTCTATCAGTTATCTAGATAACGGAATCGATTATTATTTCTGCAGTCTGTTAACTGCCTTCATCAGACGGCTGATTTTTCTGGATGCGGTCTTCTGGTGAATGTGGTTGTTAGAAGCGGCTTTAGCAAATTTTTTGACAGCTTCTTTAGTAGCTTCTGCCACTTCAGCAGCCGGTTTTTTAGTTTCGGCGGCAGTAATGGCCTTCTTGCGGAGGGTCTTAAGTTCAGACTTGACGGACACCCGAAGAACATGACGACGGGCGGCTTTGCGAGCATTCTTTGCTGCTGATTTAGTATTAGCCATGACGATCACCTTTCATAGTTCGATATTGGAAATTCAATGTTATCACGATGTTATTTTTTTTTCAACTATATTTTAAGCGAATTGTACATTTTTCCTGTGGTTAAACACAACAAACGCTGAGCACAATACCCCGGGACCTGTCGCGAGGTTGTACACACGCGAACGTTATTGCTTCGAATCTGCGGCAACAACCTTTGGAATAGAATAGACGCATAAAACATAATTTTTATCATCGGTATAGTAGCCCATTATTCTGCCATCTGGGCAAACAACACGCTTTCTGGGCAGATCGGGAGCAAGAAATGGCACGGTAAGCACATCGAGTTCGCCAAGATTTTTACCTTCATTTGAACAACGATACAAACGATCGCGGTAAATATTGCCATTATTGTCGCAAGCAACCAGGTTTAAATAAATGTTTCCGGCCGCGTCTTTACCAAGAATTTTTCCGCCAACGTATCTCACGCCCTCATGTTCTTCAGTATAGGGAAAGCTTGCCAACACTACCTGGGTGGCTGGCGAAGCCACTGTGCGCAAATAAAGCTCGGCCAGTCGTTCGTCAATCTTCAACCCTATAAGAGTGCCACTCGCATCACCATAAAGGCTCAACGTCTCGTCACACACATACTGTTCTTTAATTTCGCCATTGCTGCCAAAACGCAATATAGCCTGCATAATCGGGTGATCAATAAGCAGATCGCCATCTGGTGAAAACTCTATCGAGTTAGCGCTGTTAAAACCTTCTATTTCAGATATTCTTTTACCGTCTGCGCCAGCCTGGTAAACATAGCCCGTTACTGCATTCAAAAACGCGAACGAACCGTCTGGGGCGACTGCAAAATCTTTTACCACCTGACCAAAATCCGTCAATGACACCGAGCGCTCAACTTTGCCATCCGGCGTAAAAAGCTTCAGCAATCCATTGAGTGAATCAAGCACCCAGACTTTACCGCCATCAACCATTCTAAACGCCCACGGAACGCCTTCGCTTGTCACATCAGGATCTTCGTTACAACCACCAACATTCGCAAGCTCTTTCCCAAATGGGATTTTAAGATAGACGTCTGCCTGAGAGGCAGCAAACATGCTCTTGTGGTAGTTTAGCGCGTTTATCATTTTAAACTCAGGCTCTGATGCGCCCGCCACAAGCACAGAGAAAACCAGCACACATATCAGTGTTATTTTCTTAAGCATTTGCATATCCTGTTTTTTCCTTTTTAATGATTTAAGGCAAGGGCAACCCGGCAGATCTCGGATTAACGTAGTTGCCGTTCAATTTAAGACCAAAATGCAAATGGGCACCAGTCGTGTATATGCCGGTATTATCAGACTTAGCGATTTCCTGGCCCATACTTACTCTCTGACCCTGCGTTACAGTGCTTTTCTGGAGATGGCAATAGAAAGATTCATAGCCGTTGTCGTAGCGAACTTTGATATAGTTGCCGCCGCCTGATTCAAAAGCAACAGCCACAACCGTTCCATCGCCAAGGGCATTCAGACGGGTTCCGCTCGGCACTGGCAGATCTATACCGTTATGCATTGTATATTGGCCCGTAGTTGGATGCTTGCGCATTCCATACTCTGAGCTTGCATAAGAGGGCATCGGACTGCAGGGTGCTGCGCCAAAACGGCCGCTTCCCGTAGTTACTGATGGATCTGTATTTTCAGATTCGGTTTTAACATTCATCTGCCAGGGGTATATTACTGGAACCTGCCCTGCCGGAGCCCCGGGCGATTCGACATAGTTAGAATGAATAAAGGCAATCTGCCCATTGTGGGCAATACGATACCATGCCCCGACACGATCGATAATTTTAACCACATCACCTTCGTGAAAGCTGTCTATAACAGTGCCCCACGGGCTGCTTCTCACGTTCAGGCTCGTATCTACACGAACTGTACCATAAGTAATTTTTTTTACAGTATTCTTCTTGTCGCCTGACGATTTATCGCCGGTCACCGTCTTTTCAGACTCTTCAACAAGCTTTTCGTTTTCGGTAACGGTCTCAGTGGTGCCATCGTCATTTTTAATTACGACAGTCACCATGGCATCTTCAACTTTTATTTCTTTGACTTCACCAAACTTCTTTTTGTAGGTATCACCGACAAGATACAGATCCTTTTCCTCAAATGGATTAGCTGCATACAGGCCAGCATTAGCAAAAACACATAAAAACACGCAGGCCGCAACAAATATTGCCAGACAAAAAAATGTTTTTTTCATATAGCCCCTCGACTGTACAGAATTACATAACTATACTCCCATTTTAAGAATTAGTTTTCAACTGGCGGAATTTGCTTTTCTTGAAATGATTGGCAGAAAAGTTTATAATCCGCTTTATTGAAGCTTTGCAGAGTTAAAAAATCGAAGTTTGTTCGGAGTTTGTATTGAAAACAGCATTTCTTGATGTATTGACCGAACTGGAGGGGACCTCACCCTACTCTGAACTCGCAGATAAAAATCTCGATCTGCTCTGCAGATTCAAAGATTATCTAGGAATCGGCCTGCGCTTTTACACCGGAGAAGCAGAAACCTGGCGTCAGTTTAAACTTCATAAAGCACATAATCTTGACATAGCCGGTCTGTGCGACTTTTCAAAGAATGAACTTCCGGATAGCCCTGCCAACATTCTGCAACAATCATTAAACGGCAAAAATTATTCAGTGATAATCAGCCCCTATTTTGTGGGCACCTCGCATTTGGCAGATCTTATTCTGATTCTCACCCAAGACACGGATTATTCACTTGAAGAATGGCATCTCTTCGCCGACTGCATGGCTGAACGTATTTGTGCCAAATTTCTTTTTCCTCTTCATCTGATAAGCAGTCACCTTGAAAATTCGGAGCGTCTTTTGCTTTTCATGAGAGAAACTCAGACGCTTCTCAACACAAACAGGTATGTAGAAGCCCTTGCGCCGGGCTTTGAAAAACGCCAGGCAGAGCTGTGGTTCAATGATGACAGCCCTATTTTAACGGCTTTTTTGACCAAATTGCAAAGAGAGTTTAATCTTTATGCCGTTTTTCTCGTTCAGCAGGCAGCTCCCGGATTTTGTAACCAGATAACAGTTGCAGCAATAAATGATACAGAAGACCCTGACGCCAGCATACAGGAAATGATCGACACGGCAATGCAACATGACCTGCAAAAGGAACAGGAACAGGCAATCATTTCAAAATCACTGTTAAAAACAGGAAAAAGCGAATTCAGGCACGAGGCACCAATTCCCTTATTATTCTCATGTATGGCCGGCGGAGTTACCTATGGGCATCTCGGTCTCTCACTGCCAAGTCGGCATGTTTACCGCCACATTGGTCATCGGGCCAAGCTTCTGCCAATGCTCGCCAATCAGCTGGGGCTTTATTTCAGCCACTTTTACCAGTTGCGCAAAGAAGCTCTGCAGATACGAATGCTGCAGCAGATAAACCAGACATGCAATCTTATTAACGCATCTGTAAATATTGGCGCGATACTTTTCAAACTGGTCGAAAGTCTCAATTATCTTTTTGGGCAGTATTCGGGTGCGATCCTGATGTTTGAAAAAGAAACCTCCGAACTCGAGGTCGTAAATTATCTGGGGGGTGAGATTCCCAAAGATTTTGATCTGCATTCGATCATCAACACTCCCGGTCCACTCCTTGACGCAATAAGTGAAGGCTCAGCCTTTGACAACCGTGATGGCCGACATGATCTGCCAATTCGTTATATTTTGCCACTCGCTACCAACCCGAATGCGCTAGATATAAATTCTAATCAGCCATCGAGATCACTGGGCTGCGTTGTTCTTTTTGACTCAAAACTCAATCAATATCTTTCAGAAGACACTCTGCACACACTTTTGACAATTCTACTCAGTGGTATAAGCGCTGCACTGCAGAGCGCCTGTAACTACGAAGAAAAGCTTGATACCATAAGAGCCCTCGAAGGCATGATGGGAAAACTCTCCGACACAGATAAGCTTCTCGATGAGATGATATCAATCATCAGACGCCTTCTTAACGTCAACCGCATATCTTATCTTGAGCTCGATGAAACGGGAAAATATCTGCACATCAAAAAAAGCTATGGCCTGCCGGCGGGTATTATGGAAAAAACCAAAATTCCCATCGGCGAAGAAATTTCTGGACATGTTGCCAAAGAAGGTCATTCATACCGCATTGACAACATTGAATCTGAAGGCGTCTTCAAGAAACGTTCCCTGGAAGACTATCTAAACCGTTCGCTGCTTTCGGTTCCGCTTATCAGAAATCGTGAAACCCGCGACAGCAAGGTTATTGGCGTAATAAACGTCAACAACAAAAACAATGGGATGACTTTTACTTTTCAAGACCAGGAGCTGCTTGAAGCAATTGCGCACCTGGTGGTAACAGCCATTGAAAACGTCAGATTGCTTGAAGAAGAGAGCGAAAAAAAGCTTTTTGAACGTCAGCTCAACGATGCTCGCGACATTCAAATGTCATTGATGCCAAAAACATTTGTCGATATGCCTGCCAGCATTGATATTTTTGGCAAGAGCATACCGGCAAGACAGATCGGCGGCGATTTTTTCGACATTCTCAGTCTGGACGACGGAAGATTGCTTATAGTGCTTGGCGACGTTTCGGGCAAAGGCATGCCAGCAGCAATTCTTATGGCTGTCACCAGGATGATTATCAGAGGCGTGGTGCAGAATAACTCTGACCTGGTTTCAATCATTGAGACTGTCAACGACAGACTGACCCGTGAACTTGATTCATACCATTTTGTAACCCTGCAACTGGTGGCGATAGACCCCCGGACAGGCGATTGTGAAATGTCTTCAGCCGGCCATGGCCCTCTAACTGTATATCTGCAGGGGGCGCTCCAACAAATAGAGACCAGAAGTGGCCCACCGCTCGGCATGGCTGGCATCGTCGGAGTTTATCACAAAAGTTCTTTTTTGATGACAGCCGGAGACACTTTGATAATGTATACTGATGGGCTTTCTGAAGAGCGTTCGCCGGCAGGTGAAATGTTCGGAACTGATCGCATCAACAGCCTGATGGAGAAGCACAGCGATTCGACCACAGCCAGAGATCTCACAGAAACGCTCATTGCCACGGTAGAAAACTGGCGAGATGCTGCCGAGGCTCATGATGATCTGACTGTGCTCAGTCTCAAATTTAAAGGAATATCAGCATGAACAGCCACGAACACCTTGAAGTTCTTG
Source organism: Erysipelotrichia bacterium (assembly GCA_009928855.1). Taxonomy (GTDB): domain Bacteria; phylum Muiribacteriota; class Ozemobacteria; order Ozemobacterales; family Ozemobacteraceae; genus Rifleibacterium. The sequence goes on from SABV01000006.1 coordinate 12,502, forward strand.
AATTTCATGCCAGTCTTGCAGAAAAAACAGCCAATGCCGCCGATCTGCATTTGCTGGTTGAATCAATAATCGCCGAGGCGGTTGCATTCATGAACGCAAGTTCAGGCTCTATCATGGTTTTTGACAATGAGGAGAGCTGTCTTAAGCTTTACATATCTGCTCACCACCCGGGTCTAAAACATGGCAAGACTCATGGTCCGGTGGCTAAATTACCACCCGACCGCGGAATAGCCGGACAGGTGTTTTCGAGCGGAAATGCCATAATTGTAGAAGACATGCAAAAAAATACAGAGCAGTTAAATTTGCAGGGCAGAAATGACAGCGGTTCGTTTTTATCAATGCCATTGAAGTTCAATCAACGCATCATTGGCGTCATGAACTTTAATCGCTCAATAAAATATCCGGGTTTTACCGCTGACGATCTTAAAAAGCTCAGTTCTGTAGACACACTTATTGCCGGCCTTATAGACAAAGAACACATGCTTGAAACCATCGAAGAGAACAGGCGCGAAATCGCCGGTCTTTACGCCATGTCGACCATTCTTTCTGAAACAAATGATTTTACCGGGCGTCTCGAAGAATTTCTTACCAAGCTCTCAGAGCGACTTTCATTGGAAAGGTCTGCCGTAATCTGCATGAATTCGCTCACCGGGGGCGGGCTTGAAGGAATGAATGATGGAAACAATTTTGAGATTCTCGCCGCGCATAAGCTCAAAACTACGCAATTGCAGAAAATGTTCGGAGCCGTTTCTTCAAGGCTTAAGCGCCAGCTTTTAAGGCCATTATCAACTTTAAGCAGCGATGAAGAAATACAAACACCACTGACTTTAACTTTCGAAGAAAACGGCAGCACACGTGAGCTTTTCTGTTTGCCGCTTGTAGTCGAAGGACAACCGTCACACATGTTGCTTGTCAGCCGCAAGTATCTTTCGGAAGATGCAGAGCAGGCCAGAAAGCATTATCGTTTTCTTTACCTGATTTCACAAAATCTCAGTATGGCCATTGCCCGTGAAAACATGCTGAAAAGAATCCGCGAAGACCAGGAAATTCTTCTTGAAAACGCGACACGCAATCGCATTTTTCTTGAAATCAGCAAAGATCTCGCATCGACACTTGATCCATACACAATTTTACAAAAAGCATTTGACCAGTTTCGCAAGGTCATATCGTTTACCTCTATCTCGATCATGCTTTTCGACGATCTTGACAACACTTACCGCCTGATAGTTCAGCCGGGGGAGCCGATATCTGTCAAATTTCAGAAGAAACTCGCCGAGACAGTTTTTGATGTTTTCAGTGATTATCCGGCAGACCCGCCTCTTAAAGCCGAGAATTTTCACAAACCGGTATTTTTTAACCCGCAAACACAGACGAGTAAACCGGTTAACGATTTCAAACATTCTCTGCATCTCCCGATTATCATCACCGAAAAGGTCAGGGGTCTTATTCACCTTGCGCGCAAAGATAACAGGCCCTTCAGCAAACACGAACTCGACATCACATCACAATTCACCGGAATTTTTATAACAAGCATAAAAAATGCGCTGATACACAAGCGCACAGAAAAGCTCGCTTTTACAGACCCTCTCACCGAGCTTTTTAACCACCGCTACTTTCAAGAAACACTGGCACACGAATTTATAAGAGCGAAACGTTATTCTAAGCCTCTCTCGCTGATGGTCATCGATATAGATTTTTTCAAAAAGTTCAATGATTCCTACGGACATCTGGTTGGAGACAAGGTGTTAAGGCATGTTGCAGCTATTTTCAAAAATTCTGTACGTGAACAAATCGATACTGTTGCACGTTATGGGGGGGAAGAATTCGCAGTAGTGCTGCCAGAAACAGCGATAGATGGCGCCTGGCGGTTCGCAGAACGCATCAGGGCTTCGGTAGAAGCATCAAGAATTCAGGAAGGCGACATGCAACTCTCTGTTACCCTGTCTATAGGTGTCGCCAGCACACTGGTCACGCACTGTGAAAAAACTTCGGACCTGATTGAAGCTGCCGATATTGCGCTTTATCGGGCAAAAGACAATGGGCGAAACCAGGTTATAAAATACGACGAAAGCCAGTTAAAAAATGCCAAAAAATAAAACAGGACAAACAGCTTCTGTCGAGTCCACTTTTGCGCGACTTTCTCGCCTTTCTGACATCTCGATGGCTCTATCGTCGGGCATTGAGTTGAATGATCTGCTTAAAGCCATGGCTAAAAATGTGAAAGAAGCGATATCTGCAGAAGAGGTTTATTTCATGCTGCTGGATCGTGGAACATTTGAGCTCTGCTTTACTGCACACAGCGGTTCTAAACGAGTGCGCCCTGCCAAAATCAGATGTCTTGACCGCCGGACGATTATCAATTCTGAAGAAGAATTTGGTTTTGCCCCCTGTTCTGACGAAATGCAGCCGACCTCACCAGAACACGAGATAACTGGTGAAGCCCTGTTGCTTCGCAATGCCTTTTTCAGCAGGCAACGACTGCTCTATTCAGGTGAAATGCATGATCCGCTGTTCAAAGACACTGCCTTCAACTCTGCCATAATAATTCCGCTCATGACCAACACGCAATGTGTGGGCCTAATGGTAGTCGGCAATATTTCTAAAAAAACACCGTTCACGGCAAACGATCTTGAAGAAGCTACTGTTTTTGCCAATCTTGCCGCAATGAAAATAGAACATAGCGGACTCTTGTCTGAACGCGAAAACCGCATTAGAGAGATGGAAAAGCTTAATGTGCTTGCTAAAAGATTTTCATCTGTACAGACCCTGGAAGGCTTGATCGGGCTATCTTTTGAATACCTGGCGCAATTGATTCAACACGATCTTGGTATCGTGTGCATTTACAAGGACGATGAAGAAACCAGGTATTTCGTATCGCGCCTGCCGCTGGCCCCTGCCAGTCTCGACAGTCTTACCGGGCACATTGATGACATCAGTTTCAAAATACGCGGTCACACAGCGCGCATAACCCGTTGCCAACAGTTATTTTTGCAGGGGCAAAATACGATTGGAATGGAAAAGGTTTTTAGACGTAAGGTTCAGTCTTTTATGACGGTTCCTCTCACCGTACAGGGCAAAAACATTGGCTTGATAAATCTTTCTGCCACACGCCAGAAAGCTTTTAACCGGGAACATTTAAGAACTTTCACCACTCTCTCAAACCTGCTTGCCACAGCGATAGAAAATGTTAAAATCAGGCTCTACCTCGAACGCCGCATTGATGAAATTTCTGTGCTGTTTGAAATTTCGCAATCAATAACCTCCACTCTACTTCTGGATGAAGTTCTTGATTCGATTGTCAATTTTTCGATGGAAATGATGAATGCCCTCAGATGCGAACTCAGATTGCTGGACTCAACAGGTGAATTGCTTGAAGTAAGGGCATCCCGTGGCCTGTCTAAGTCGTTTCTTTCTTCAACTGCCATAAAAGTAGGCGAAGGTATTATCGGAAACTGTTTTTTGCAGCGTTTGCCCATTTCTGTTATAGATGCCCGCAAAGACCCGCGTACCAAATACACCACCCTGATAAAGCGCGAAAAACTTGCAGGTCTGCTGGCTGTGCCAATAGTGCAAAGAGGTCGTCCCATAGGTGTAATCACGATCTATACAAGCAAGCCTCGCGATTTTTCTCAGGATGAAATAGACCTGCTTTCTACATTCGCTTCTCAAGCCAGCATTGCGATAGAAAACGCGCAGCTTTATGCAGAGATGAAGAGACAGTATCTCTCAATGGTGATGGCTCTGGCCGCGGCCATTGAAGCAAAAGATTCTTACACACATGGCCATAGCACAAAAGTCATGGAATACGCAGTAAAGATAGGCATTGAGCTTGGCTTAAGCGAAGAAGAAATTGAAACCGTCCGCTATGCGGGTTTGCTGCATGATATAGGTAAAATCGGAGTCAAGGATGTTATTCTTGCCAAAGAAGGCAGACTAACCGAAGAAGAAGTTTCTGAACTGCATCGTCACCCAGAATACGGTGCCAGCATCATGGAAAGAGTTGAAATTCTCAAAGAAATAGCGCCACTGACACTCTATCATCATGAACGTTATGACGGAAACGGCTATCCGTTGGGACTCAAAGGCGAACAAATACCTTTGGGCGCAAGAATACTTGCCGTTGCCGACACTTATGATGCCATGATTGCTGATCGCCCTTATCGCAAAGCATTCCCGTTTGACTATGTAAAACAGGAAATGAAAAAGGCTGCAGGCAGTCAGCTTGACCCTCAAATAGTTAAAATTTTCTTTGAAATTCTAAAACGCGAAAACATTGAAAAATAAACGCACAGCTCAATGAAATACAGCCCGAAAGAGCTTATAGCTTTTCCACACAATGCTGACCTGGATCATCTGGGAGCAGTGCGTTGTTTGTTGCTGAAATTTCCTCAGGCAAAGATTCTTCATCCGGTAAAATTCAAACAGAATGCCTGGGAATGCGGGCGCAGACTCGAATGGTTCAAAACTCTGAAATTCAATGAAATTGATTTTTCTGCAGTTAAAAAAGTACACCTTGTGGGCATTACCCAACCGCGACAAAACCCGGAGCTGATAGAAGAAATCGCCCGTCATGCCCCGGCAGCAATAGTCTATTCAGAGCATTCAGCGCTGCTTCCCTTTCCATTCGACACCATTATCTGTCAGAGTCTTAGCCTAAGTTCCTCACTGATGAACAAGCTTCGTTCAGACAATTATAAATTCGCCATAGATGACATCCAGCTGCTCACGCTCTCTGTCACAGAAAAAACCTGGGCTGGCCTTTCTCCTAAAATCCGAAACGAAGACATGCAGGCCCTGAGCTTTCTGCGCCGGTACAACATTTCTCCGGGCAAGATAGCCAACATGGTTGTTCTGGGCTTAAGAGAGGGCCAGACCGGTCTGTATCACCACATGTTAAAAAACATTGAAGACATACAGCCAGGGTTCTGGCCAATTTCACTTATTGCCGTAAAAACGACCGGTCAGGTACAGGACGTAGAGCCGGTAGTTGATGCTGTCTGGTCTGACATTGGTCAGCCGATACTTCTTGTATTGCTCACATCGGGTTCATTCACAAGAGTCTGGGGCAGAAGTAACATTTCGCAGGTCGATTTTTTTGAGGTTTTTAATGATTTCAGGCCAACACGCAGTCGCAACTGGGTATATTTTCATTTTGCCGGTTCGACAGCCGAACAAAACAAGGTCAACATACTGACCCACCTCAGACAAAACCTCAAACCCGACCTTGCGGCCGGCGACATCATGTCTGCGTCACCCCAATGCATAGAATGGAATTCTACAATTCGCAAAGCCCTGGACATGATGCTTAAGTTCAATATCATGTCGCTGATCGTTCTAAAAAACAATGAATTTGCCGGCATTGTAACCCGTCGAGATCTAGATCGAGCTCTGCAGATGAACCTGCTTGACGCCGAGATAGGGCCCTATGTGCCAACAAATGTTCCGACGGTAAGCCCGGCTACGCCGGTAAGAGTGTTAAAAAATCTGATGGTACGCTTCAACCTTACACGTCTGCCGGTTCTGCGAGACTCTGAAGTAATTGGCATAATAACAACCCACGAGCTTTTGCGCGCTCTGCCTGATTATTTGCCGCTACCACCAGACTTTTTGCCTCTTGCCGAACAGACAAACATGCCTTCGAGCACCCAGATAGAGGAAATCGTCAAGAGGGTTTTTTCTCTGAGAATATTTCATCTGCTCAGCAAAATTGGCAGATTCGCAGCACAAAAGGGTGTTGCTGTCTTTGCCATCGGCGGTTTTGTCAGAGACCTGCTGCTTGAACGACCCAATTTTGACATCGACATAGTAGTCATTGGTGATGCCATGCCATTCGCTGCTGAACTGGCAAAAGAATTCAACTGTGACCACAAAATTTTCGACCGTTTTCACACGGCCAGAATCTACCTTGAAGACCTCAAGGTAGATTTCAGCTCGGCACGCATCGAACATTATTCTGACCCGGGCGCCCTGCCTCAAATAGAATTCAGCGGTCTTTCAAACGATCTTTATCGACGAGATTTTACTATCAATGCGCTTGCACTCTCGCTGAACCCGGAACATTTTATGGAACTCAAGGACTTTTTTGGCGGCTACAATGATTTATTGCACAAGCACATACGAATTTTGCATTCATTCAGCTTTCTTGAAGATCCCACAAGACTTTTCAGAGCCCTGAGATTTTCCGGGCGTTTCAATTTTTCTCTAGAGCAGGATACGCGAAGAGCATTTGAACTGGCGATCAGCAGAGAAGCTGCGTCCAGACTTTCTTTAAAACGCATAGGAGCCGAAGTTTCCAAATGTTTTAATGAGGAAAGACCTCAACAGGTTGTTGCTGAACTTTTCTCAGCTGGTCTGATGACTTATTTAAGCCCAGAACTGTCTGATTCATCTATTCTGCCTGGTCGCTTCAAGCTCATAAAAGGTCTGGTTAAAAGATTCAGCGTATTACCCGATGAAATAGACAGCGAAGCTATTTACTGGTCAGGGCTGTTGTCATTGCTTCCACCGGAAATCGCTGTCTCAGTATTAGACTCAATCGGCACTCCTCATAACCGACGGCAAAAAATTATTGAGACGCTTTCTTCAATGACATCACTGCCATCGCAGCTGACCAGAATTGACGAGCACGATAATCACGAACTGTTCAAAATGTTCAACGAGCTCTCAATTGAAACTCTGATAGCCCTGATGGCTTTTTCACTGGACAAGCGCAATGCGCGGAAAATACTGCATTTTATCAGCAATCTTCGCAATATCCGCTGCGTCATTTCAGGCAAAGATCTGATCGAAATGGGCATAAAACCAGGCCCGCATATGCGATATATCTTTAACCACATTATTGAGCTCAAACTTGGCGGCGCTCAGATTAGCAAAGAGGAGGAAATCAAAATTGCCCAACAGCTATACAAGAATATATAGCTTTAAAGCCCCTGACGGGATGCCCCCTGAGTCTTTTAAACGCCTGGTATGGATAGGCGGCATAATTGCCGTTCTTTTCATGATCAGTCTTTTCTTGCGGGGAACGACCTCACTGCTCTCATCGGCTTTTCATTATATTATTCTCATACCCATAATTCTTATGTCACTCACGATTCACGAATATTCGCATGCGATGATGGCCGACTTTCTTGGTGACCCGACTCCATCAAGAATGGGCCGTTTAAGCTTGAATCCGCTACGTCATCTGGAATTTTTCGGCACGTTATTGCTGTTTTTTACAGGGTTTGGCTGGGCAAAGCCTGTTCTTGTCGATCCAGGCAATTTTCGCGTGCCCAAGCGAGCAATGCTTTCTGTTGCACTGGCTGGCCCGCTGTCTAATTTTGCCCTGGCATGTCTTGCCACTGCACTGATGAAATTGTTGGTGAGGCTGATTACACTGACAACCATTTCGCCAACGCTTGTTCTGCTCTGCTTTATAATGCTAAAAACAATGATAATAATCAATATCAGTCTGGCAATTTTCAATTTACTGCCATTTCCGCCTCTGGATGGCTCGCGAATCATTTCTTATTTTCTGCCAGACCGTTTCAGAATACAGTATAGACAATTCGAACAGATCGCACCAATGCTATTGTTGCTTCTATTCGCACTCGGAGGTCTCAGCATTATACTTTCACCGGCAATCAGCGTAGCATTACAAACAATGCAAAGCTTTTTTGGTGACCCGATGCGCGACATAAGCATTTATTTGATGCAAGCCACTGGCGGGATACAGCTCTAAAGCATTCAAAGCCGCTTTAAAAGCGGCTTTGAATAGCTCAAACGTCATAAAACAATCAGGCTGCAGGCAACGGATTTAACGGATCTGCGGCTGCGGGCCTTGTTGCCAACTCGCGATCAACCATAAACATACCGCCGGGAGCACTGCCTGTAAGCTTTATCATATCAATGACGGCTTTTGCGGCCGCTTCTTCTTCTACCTGTTCACCGACAAACCAGTTTAAGAAGTTAGCAGTAGCATGGTCTTTGAGAGAAAGCGCCATATCTACCAGATTGTGAATACAGCTGGTAATGTGTTCTTCATGCTTAAGAGCTTCTTCAAACACATGTTTTGCCGATTTCCATGACTTTGGCGGAGCCTGCAAAGCCTTTAATTCAGACTTGCCGCCCTTTTCAGAAATATAGTTCATAAACCTTATTGCATGAGCAAATTCTTCAAGTGCCTGATTGCGCATCCAGTGATGCAAACCGGGCAACCCCTCTGCCGAAGCATATTCGGCCATAGCGAGGTATAGATAGAAAGAATACATTTCTTCATAAATCTGGTGTACCAATGCAGCTTCCATTTTTTTTGCAAGCATTAAACAGTTCCTCCATAAAAGATAAATTTAATCGTTACTAAATAAGTATCATTTTTAAAACAAAACTTCAAGCAGATATTATTATCTCTACCTAATTGTGGTCGTCGTATTTCTGAAAAGCGCACAGAAGCAAGTCTGCCGGGTTTGAATCATGGTGTCTAAGAACCCTTTTTATCAGCGTGGCATTCTGCCGATGCCGGCGAAGAATGCGAGCACCGGCGACACAATGTTCTGTGTTTGCACAGTTAAAAAAAACTTTGGTGATCTTGAACAGCAATGATGGTCGTGTAATGGTTTTGCCAATATCATGCAACAGCGCCAGCAAAATGAGGTCGTGGCGAGAGCATGAATCGAGAGCCGGATCATCGCAAACAGCCTGATAAACCCTCAAGACATGGGCTTTTTCTGATTTTTTCAACAATTCCAACTGTTTTTGCAATGGCCCATCAAGAACAGAAATTGCTTCATGCCAGCGGTGGCCATCAAATGTCGGCAATAAAACCTGCTTGAATTGCCAGATTCTATAGCAAACTCTCTTAAGAATTTCGGGTTTCATTTAAAATTGTCATGACTTGAAACGGCGTGGCCACAATGACACAAGCCGATCTCGAGTCAGTTTTTCTTTCCCGTGGGTGGTTGGCTGATAATAATTTGCCGGCTCACAGCCTTCGGGAAAATAGTTCTCGTCTACAAAAGCGCCCTTAAAATCGTGCGGATAGCGGTATTCACGACCATAGCCAAGTTCTCGCATCATGCCGGTCGGAGCATTTCTGAGGTGATATGGAACCGAAGGTTCCTGACCATTTCTGATAGCCTGTTTAACAAGTTTTTCCGCCAGATAAAGGGCGTTACTTTTAGGAGCAGCCGCCAGATAAACGGCCAGATGAGCCAAAAATAAGTGTCCCTCTGGTGGGCCGACATATTCAAACGCCTGGGCAGTAGATACAGCAAGCGTCAACGCAAATGGATCAGCCATCCCAACGTCTTCTGAGGCAAAGCGAATCATGCGACGAATAATGAACTTGCAGTCCTCTCCACCTTCAAGCATACGATAAAGCCAGTAAAGACTGGCATCGGGGTCAGAGCCACGCATTGACTTATGTAGAGCCGAAATCAGGTTATAGTGTTCCTCACCGCCCTTGTCATAGCGAAGCATCTTGCTCTGAAAAGTTTCCGCCACCAGCTCAGGCAAAACCTCTGGCTTGAGCGGCTCTTGCTGCCTGGCAACTTCACAGCAGGTCTCGAGAACATTAAGAGCGATCCTCGCGTCACCCGCCGCCATCAGAGCAATTCGCTCAAGAGTGCTGTCGGCCACGATGATTTTGGGATCGCGATTCAGCTTGTCATCGAGATCGAGAGCCCTCAACAATATGGTTAACAATGCGGGCATGGCGACAGGTTTTAAAACAAGCACCTGACAACGAGATAACAGCGCGGATATGACCTCAAAACTCGGATTTTCGGTTGTCGCACCGACAAAAATCACTACGCCAGATTCAATATGGGGCAGCAAAGCGTCTTGCTGCGCCTTATTGAAGCGATGAATTTCGTCAACAAAAAGCATGGTCTTGCGTCCTGAGTGACGCCTAACCTCAGAGGCTTTTTCGAATGCAGCCTTGAGATCTTTAACTCCTGAAGTAACAGCCGAAAGCTGTATAAAATCAGCGTCAGAATGTTTTGCCAGAACTCTGGCAAGCGTTGTTTTTCCACACCCGGGTGGCCCCCACAAGATAATAGAGCCACTCATACCTGCTTCCATAAGCATTCTCAGTGGCCTGCCCTGACCAAGAATATGTTCCTGGCCGAGAACATCTTCGAGATTCTCGGGTCGCATGCGGTCAGCAAGGGGCTGATAAGGCTCAGCCCGACTAAGATTGCCGCTTGAAAAATCAAAAAGATCAGTCATTGGTCGGCGCTGCAACTTCCGGCTTACCATCGCCAAATGAGCTGATAAGACCGGGGTCAGTTTCTGATTTTTTCACCACAACCTCGATTACTTTCCAGGTATGGCGGCGATAAGCCAGTTCAACCTCACGGGCCAGCTCTTTCAACCCCGCATCGCTCATCTGGGTTTTGGGATAAACCTGCAATTTACGTAGAGAAATAAAACTGGGGTTTACAACGGGCAAGTTTTCGACAGCCCATAGTTGAAAAGCCTCATTGGTTAGAAGCGCAGATGATGATGCCAGATCCAGGCCGCCACACTCATTTTGAATAAATTCCGGGACTCTTCCGGGTTTTATAAAACAGGTTTCGCAAGGACTAAAACCGCAAAGATCTTTTATAGAGCTCACCCACACTTTTTCACCCGCACTTTCACACGAAAGAAATGGAGCGTGATAATCAAACGCCAGAGTGGTAACCCAGGCAATTGAATCAGACATTTTCTGCGAGGTTTTTTGCAGCTTTTCCTCAACATCAGGAACATCAGTTTTTTGCTGAGTCGACTCTCTCAAGCCTTTTTGATCGAAAACTCCGGTAAGAATCCGTTCAACTTTGCCGGCAGGGCGACGCCTGGGTGCGGTAACCGGAAAAACGTATCCCTCAGCCGACTTATCAGTTTTTTGTATTTTAAAGCTTCCCGAGGCAGTTTCAGGAAAAGCCGTTCTCATTTTTACGGCATTTTTGTTTTCGGCAACAATAACTTGTGCATGACTTTCAACCGAAAGATTCAGAGAACAAAAACATATCATGAAGCAATATAATTGCCAGCTCTTCATCATGGCTACCTTTCAAACATTTTGTAACAGTCAATCAGTTAAAACCCGACAGCCACAATTATACCACGCCACCCCGGAGCTTTTTTAAAATCACGCAAATTCTTAAAATTTTAGCGCGATTGCCCTGTTTAAATCACGACGGACTCGACTTTAAGAGCATGTTATTGTAGACTGCTGGTCTTATGGAAAATTCTACAATTATTTCAGAAAATCTTTTTCCTCCGGTTGTCAGAAACTGGGCCGATAAGCTCTACGCAGCAGGCCTGATGATTTACGTTTTCGCGTGCAATTTTTCCATATCTGCCAGTCAGACTGGGCTGTCTCTGGCAATGATAGGTTTTATCGCCATGTATCGTCAGGGCAGAATTACCGTAAGAAAAACACCGCTTGACGCGCCGTTTGCGTTCATGGCTTTGACGGGTCTTTTATCGGTATTTAGAGCAGAGGATCTTTCGCGGGCTATACCGGAGCTGAAAATATATCTTCTCATTTTTTGCTTTTACCTCGCATATTGGCCTCGAATGAGCGAGAACTTTCAGAAGACGCTATTTACGATTTTCATTGTTTCTGCCGGTATAATGGGTCTGCTGAACTCTTATCGCATGCCAGACCTGGAATTAACAGGAAACCGCGCCAAAGGCTTTTTTTCGACATCCATGACGTTCGGTGAATGCCAGACCATAGCCACACTGGCCATTCTGACGCTTTTCGGGTTTATCAAAACAAACACCGTCAAAATGTCTCTGCTCCTCATGGGAGGCATTGCAACAACGTATTCCGTCATTTTCTCAATGGTGAGGGGCGCTTGGCTTGGCTTAACAGCCGGTTCTCTGCTTCTTTTATACAGTTTTCCAAAACGCACATTTATCGCTCTTACAATAATCGCACTATCTATATCACCGTTAATATATTTCAGCAGTGATATTCAGGAAAGATTCGGCGGATTAAGTCTTCAACAAACCGCGGCGATAGCTGGCAAGAATATGGATGAAAAATTTCCGACTGCATCTCTGGAAGCAAGTTACAGGCGTCTCACTATCTGGTTGAGAGGTTTTCAGATGTTTGAAAACAACTATGCTTTTGGAGTCGGCATGAACAATGTTAAGACCTGGTATAAACGCCTGGCGACCGAATTTGAGTTTAAATCAGACCTCATCTGGGGCCATCAGCACAATAATTTCATACAGATCATGGTTATGACAGGATTCATCGGCCTTATCGCCTTTTTTTATTTTATTCTGGAAGCCATAAAACTGACATGGCGGGCCAAAAAATCAGATAATATTGCCTGGAGCCACTCACTAAGCCTGGGGGCTGCAAGCATACTGATATGTTTTCTCATCACAGGACTTACCGAATATAGCTGGGGTGACGAAGAAGTTTCAATGATGGCGCTTTTTATTACGGGCCTTATGATGAACAGGTCTGACGATTATTTTTCGACATCTACCGCGGGTGCAACTGCCACCACAGAATAAAGCCCGACAAGTGATATTGGTATACCGGCAAAAACAGCGATAAAATTCATTATAGTTGCCCGGCATAAATCACCGCTGAAACCAGGAAAAAATCTGTTCAGCGCACCGATAAAAACAGCGACAAAAATTATTGAGCAGGCTGTTGCCTGAAAAAGCGAATTGCGGCGCCACCCTCCGGCATAACATCCGCGACAGGCCGGCATAGCAAGCATTGAAAAAGCAAAAACAGTCAAAAGATATGGTTTCCAGGCTTTAAACCACGCAAGCGCCGACCCCATATTGGCAAGAGCCCAGAAATAAGGCAGACACACAAGCATTTCATCCGGAATAAAAGGCAGGGCTGATCTGCGTTGCATTCGCCATGCTACTAAAGCAGCGATAAACAACAACTGCAAAACCATCCCGTAATGGATGCCCTTAGAGAGAACAACAAAAACTGAGGCGGTGATAAAAACAACAAGATAGATTTTTGCCAGCAAGCCGGCAAACCAGTTCAAGTTTTCAAAAAATTTATTCAATATTTATCCCTCTAAGTTTCAGAGACTTTCGGTATAGAAAATCGGTTCTTTTTGCAAGAGCTGCAACTGAATAATTAGCAGCAAAGCGCTGTCGATCGCCAGACGAAAGCGCAGCAATATCTCTGCAGGCGCGAACTGCTTTGGCAAGTTGCTCTGCAAAAAGCTCCGGAACGGAATCCAGCATAAAACCATATTTGCCATTTTCGAGAACTTCAGGAATCCCTCCAACCTTTGTAGCCGCCACCGGGCAACCTGAAGCGACCGCTTCGATAAGAACTACGGGCGTTCCCTCATTTTTTGAACTTAAAATCAGCAGGTTCAAGTCGGCATAAACGTCTTCTATCTCATCGACGATCCCGCAAAAATGGACGTGCCCGGCAACTCCCAGAGAAGCGGCAAGGGCTTTTAAAGGTGCTTCCAGTTCTCCGCCACCGATAACAGCCAGATGAAAATCTGGAATCTCTTTAACAACTTTGGCAACGGCACCGATCAGCATGGCATGGTTTTTAACCGGAACAAGTCTGGCCACAATGCCGGCCAGAAATACTTCTGAACCGAGGCCAAGACATTTTCTCCAGCCTGACAGGTTTCGCACACGATTCAGATTTTTGCTTAAATCAAGCCCCAAAGGCACCACATCGATGTTCTGACGTTCGGTCACTCCGAACCTTTCAGCGATATCCTGTTTTAAGCCATCAGTCAAAGTGATAATACGATCGGTGAATCTGGCCAGAATTCTCTCAAGCGCAACAACAAATCGAGAAGTATTTTCTGAGAAATATCCAGAAAAAACATGCCCATGAAAAGTGTGGAATATCACGGGAACACCGCAGAATATTGCAGCCATGCGCCCAAGAATTCCGACTTTTGTGGTATGTGTATGAACGATGTGCGGTTTAAACAGGTAAATATGCCTGACTATGTCTTTAAAAGCCTTAAAATCACGCAGAATAGAGATTGGGCGGTCTAGATCAGCCACAACCGAGAAGCTCACGCCGGCTTCTTCTGCCAGTCTCACCATACTGCCCTCGTCAGACTCGGGGATTCCGACGAGCAATCTGGTTTCGTAGCCCATTAGCGAAAGCTCTTTTGCCAGATGAACAACATGGCGGGACGGTCCGCCGACGTTCATACGGCTCAGCAATCTCAATACTCTAATTTTGTCGCCAGATTGAATTCTGTGCATTTTATTAAACAACTCCGAAGGCACAATAGTGCCACAGCCCGCCCTCTTTTTTCAAGTTAAAGGTTTGGGCGTGTTGTGATATAATTATTTTCATAAAACATCCAGAGGAGACTTGTGAATGCTTTACACAGCAGAATACAAACACCCCGGTTTTACAAAAATCTCGCAATATTATTACCGCGAATTGATTAGCCGAAACCCGATAACCGCCACATGGATGGGAGAGCACAGTTTCGATGGACTTCTGCCAGAAACAGGCGCAGATGCCGTTGAACGTAACATATCATTTTTGCGTGAGATGAAGGCTGATTTTTGTTCTTTGCCTGAGAATGAACTAAGCATAGACGAACGGATCGACTGTGCATCAATGGCTCATTTTGCAGATCAGCAGCTTTTTATGGAAGAAGATTTGCAGCAATGGCGAATGGGTCGTGACCTTGCATTATGCATTGGTGATGCCATATTAATGCTTTTTGTAAGAGACTTTGCACCTCTATCAGACCGAGTTCTTTCTATGATTTCGCGTTTAAAAGCAGTGCCGGTGTTTTTAAGCAGCAGCAAAACCCTTTTTCAAAGGGTTCCGGCATTGGCGGGCGAGATTTATCTTGAGTCGGCGGCAAATCTGCCAGGCTTTCTGGATACTATTGAAAAAAGCATCGCCAAGCATGTCGCACCGGTTCTGGCCGCAGAGTTTGCTAAAGCTTCTCTTGAAGCCAAAAAATCTTTATCTGAATTCGTTCACTGGTTTAAATATGCAATCATGCCCAAGACCACCAGCGACTGGACCATTGGGCACGGAGCATTTCAGGCTCTCCTTTCAGTCAAAAAACTTGGCCTGACACAGTCTGAAATAACAGAACTGGCGCAAAAAGTCACCAATGAGGCAAACGCCAGAATAGATAACCTCAGTTGCATAATTCTGGGAGTTACCACTGGCACGGCAACAGGTGCCAGAAACGAAGTTCTAAAAAAAATAAAGAACCATGGCCCGGGCAGTTTTGAATTATCGCTAAAAGCTTACCGCGAAGCCATGATTCGTAGTCGTGCGTTTATAGAAGCGAGCGGATTTGCAACTCTTCCACAGGGGGAAGAGCTTGAGATCCTTGAAACGCCTGAGTATATGAAGCATATAATTCCATTTTCGGCTTACATCGGACCCGAAAAAATTTCGACGCACCAAAGAGGCTTTTATCTGCTGACAAGAGAAACATCAGGGCAAACGGGCAGATATAATTATGCGAATATAATAAACTCAGTCATTCACGAGGGATATCCAGGGCATCATCTACAAATAACTGCCCAGAATCAGCACCCGGGAAGCATGAGATCTTTCTGCGAAAACATGGAAATTATCGAAGGCTGGGCAGCTTACTGCCAGAAGGCTGTCAGAGAAATGGGATTTGAAACATCCAGCGAAAGCCTTTTTGCGCACGCCTCAGAAGAGATTTTTAACGCCGCGCGCCTTATGACCGATATTAATCTTCAAACACGCGCCTGGAATGTCGATCAGGCGACACAATATCTCATGGAACAGGCAAAAATAGATAAAACCACAGCCTTGATTGAGATAAAACGTCAGGTCTTGGCACCGGGTTCGCAATTAAGCTCCCTGACCGGCGAACACCTTCTTTGTCAGCTGAAAAATGACCTGAAGCAAAAATTTCAGAACAATTTTTCAAACAGAAACTTCCACGACCTGCTATTATACCAAGGCAGTGTTCCAATTCACGTTGCCCGAGACTTCTACCCAGAAATCGTCAAACATCATCTCAAAGCAAAAAACAGGTCTTAACATGGCTTTCAAACAACAGCTTTTTATTCCAAACAAACGCGATTACATAATGGGCATGAAACGCCCGGCAGTAGACTGCATCATCTGTTCTATAATCAATGATGAGCCTGAAGTCGCAAACCTTATGATCTGGAAAAATTCAACGGTAGCCGCCTGCGTCAACCTTTATCCTTATAACGCAGGTCATCTTCTGCTTTTTCCCCTGCGTCATATAACCGACCCAAGGCAGTTAAACGCAACAGAACAAAACCACATGAACCTGCTGCTGAATCATTCGCTCGAAAAACTCGACGGCATATACAGCCCATCAGGCTTCAACATCGGCTATAACATAGGAGAAGCTTCTGGCGCCAGCATTCCACATCTCCACCAGCACGTGGTTCCAAGATATCCCCGTGAACTCGGTTTTGTAGATATAACCGCTGGCGCAAAAATCATCATTGAAGACCCGCACGTAACCCTGGAAAAACTTAAACAAGCCTTTAAAGGTCTGACAATATAAATTTTCACAAGCTTTTTCAAAAGTCATTATGTGTTATAATTCTAAAAATATTTTATATCAGGAGTGGTTCTTATGAAGTCTGACTTGTTCAAGGTTATCTTGTTGGCGTCTGCGTTTTCTGCTTCAGGTCTTATGGCCTCACCCGAGGGCGACCTCAAATATCTTGGTTATTCTCAAGATATGATTGATCAGATTAACGCCACCGCTCTCAGCGAACCGGCTCAAACAGAAGAAGAACAACAGGCAACCTGTGATGAAGTCGAAGCTACAACAGAACAGCTAAGCGAGCTTGGCGCCACAAGATCTCTCACACCAGCTCTTGATGACCGTTCAGGTGAGATTCGTGATGAAGTGCTCACTTACTGGGAGCAAATGACCCCGTCACCGAAGCAGATCGCTCCACTCTCCCCAGAGCTTAAAGCTTCCATAGAGGCCAACATCAGAGCAGCTCTTGAAAGCAAGAACTACAACATAATTCAGCTTGATCTTGTAGATCTGCCAGAAGGAAGCTTGCAAAATGATCTCAGAGCGGTCATCAGAGTATCCAGACCCCTCAAAACCCGCAATTCATACAAAGAAATTCAGGGCAATCTATCAGAAATCAAAAGCATCTGCATAGAAGCTGCAACGATAGAAGATACAGCCTATTTGTCAGAACTGACAACTTTTGTAGCAGAAAACCCGCGCAATAATTACTATTACGAAAAAACGATTCTTAATCCCTGATTTTACACGGTCGCAATGAAATGAGCATTCTTGCCTCTCCGAGACAAACAACCAGATTTATGGTTTATGCGATGGTCTGTACGCTGGTAATAGCGTTTGGCTCTATCGGAGCTGTTTTAGCTGGCAATATTGCTCCACAGTATTCGCTGATGGGGCTGTTTCTTGGCTCGGCTATAGGGGCTTTCGTCTCGGTTTATGAGTCAACAATAGTTGGGTGCATGACCGGCATGCTTTTCGGCATGCTGGTCGCCCCTCTGGTTTATTATTTCATAGATTTTGAAACGGCCTATCTGATGGTTTTTATTTTATCTCTGCTCGGCGCAATTCTTGGCGAGCCAATGGCTATTTTCTGGCGTGAAGCGGAAGAACCGGCCGGTTACCATCAAGACACGGATTCAGACAAAATCAATCATGAAGAGGAACCCCACAAATGAGTGTGATCAGACTGATAATGGCAGAGAATGACCAGGCATTTTCAGGGCATATTCCTTCTTCATCCATTTCAGCAGTATTGTGGGCTATATCAGAAGGGGCCGTAAACACCCAAACTTTCTGGGAAACAGTCAAAAGAATGGACCCGGCTCTTCAGGAGCATTTTTTAACAAACAAAGATGATTCGCCCCTACTGGAAGGCTTTGACGACGGCCTTCTGGTTATCAGCTGGGATCACAACTGCATAGAATCTTTTCAAGCTTATCAACCCCTTCGACATAGTGGCAATGTTGCTTACCATAATGGAAAATTCATGGAAGACGAGCTTGAGCCTGTTGAATTCAGCATAAGTAATGCATGGAGCATTATAGATCATCATTTCGAGGAAAGCAGACACTGACAATGGTAAACTGTCCAAGTTGTGGTGCCATAAATAACGAAGATTCGATAAGTTGTGTAGCGTGTAACCGCACTCTTCAGTTGATATGCCCGCAGTGCACCGCAAGAAACCCGCTTTCGGCGGCAGTTTGTGGTCAGTGCGGTCGAATTCTCAACGAAATGGATGACCCACATATCATCCAGCAAAAAATAGGGGATCCGGTTGCAGAAATGTATAGCAAGCCCTTAAGAAACCCTTTTACAACTTTTTATCCCAAAGAAGCCTTTTTTAAAGTCATTCTCGGCAGTTTTATTTTTGCATTGCTGTATCTTAGCCAGATTTTTAACGGACATCCGTTATTGCTACTCATATCCGGGCTTATCAGCGGCATAATCGCCCTATGGGGACTGGTGGAAATAACCTTCTGGTTTATCGAAGACAACGAGATAACTGGAAACAGCGGCCACACAGCTATTTCAGAAAAGCATTTTCCCAAGGCTTATGCCAAGGGTCTTACAAACGCCGTAGAATCTTTTGAAGAAATAGAAAAAGAACTAGACCAGGCAACAGCTTCAGCCTCTGGGCAGTCGTTTATAGCAGATGAACCTGCCGCTCTCGATAATTCACCCGACAGCCTGTTACTGACGACTGAAAGCATTTCTGAAGCCAAAACTTCTGAAACCAGGCCCAAATATGAAACACTGGCGGAGTTTTTATCAGAAGGCATAGAAAAAGAAATTACAGCCATAAAAGAAAAGTTGCTGCGCTCCCCGGAGAACTACGCCTTGCTGATGAGACAGGCACAGTTACACGAAGAGCGCGGCGAAATATCTCTTGCCCTTGAAAGCCTCGAAAAATGCATCAAATTTGAACCGGAAATTGCGGAAGTTTATCTTTACCACGGTATTCTGCAACGCCGCAACGGCAATATCGAGGTTGCCAAAGAGTCATTTGAAAAAGCTCTTGGGTTAAACCGATTCATGTCGAAGGCTTATTACCAACTCGGTATACTCGAACGCACTATAAACAACCTGGCAGAAGCCAGAGGGCTTTTGCAAAAATGCATTCAGCTCTCTCCTGACGACCCCTATGCTCATTACCAGCTCGGCATGATTTATCGCGAACTCGGCGAAACAGGCCTGGCCGTTATGGAAATCAAGCGCGCTACGATTTTGCACCCGAGCGACTCGTACGGTCACAGCAAGCTTGGGCAATTGTATCAGCAAACAAAGCAGTATGATCTCGCAGTCGCAGCTTATTCGCAGGCGCTCACACTCAAGCCCGAAGACGCTTTCGTGCTTGAGCGTCTGGCAGAAGTTCTAGCATCAAGAGAGCTATATGATAAAGCGGCAAACCTTTTTCAGGAAGCTTTGGCGCGTCAGTTTCATCCGAAAGTTGAAACAATGGTTTCGCTAGGCAGAGTGCTGCGCAAGCTTGAAGAATACCCCGAATTAGAGTCTCTGGCCGATGAAGTTTTAAGACTCGAACCAGCAAATCACGAAGCCGGCTTTTTAAAAGCTTTTGCAATGATCAAGCTGAACAGGGCTACTGAGGCCAGTGAACTTCTTGAGAAGCTCACAGAAAATCCTGCCGTAACCTACGAGGCATGGCTTGAGCTTGGCAAACTATACCAGGCAACAAATCAGCCAGAAAAAGCCATATCGGCTTTCATCAGAGCTTCAACAAGTGCCCCTGACCAGGCCGGTATCTGGAACAATATCGGCATTCTGCTTTCTAACCAGAAGGCGTATGAAGAAGCCTTGAAGGCTTTCAAAAAAGCTGCCAGTTTTGATTACACAGACCAGCACATAGCGGGCAATCTCAAAGCCGTACAGAAAAAGCTCGAAACAAGCTGCAACAGAATAATTGAGGCACGCAAAGAACAGCTGGAACGAACACCGGACGATCTCGAAGCCTACCTTGATATTGGTCACGCATTTGAAACTATGCAGAAGCCCGATGAGGCAATGATGTCTTATCAAAGATTGCTGGCTATCAGCCCAGACTATGTCCCCGGCCTGATGAGCTATGCCGAACTGCTTCGAAAACGCGGAAAACTCAAAATGGCCATGCGTTGTTACCGCGAAATATTGAAGTTACAACCTGAGAATGCTGCAACCCACATGTTTCTTGTTCAGGCGAACTTGAATCTTGGCTTTCTCAACGAGGCTCTGCGCCATGCTGTGCTCGCACAGAAGATCTCTCCTGACGATCCGGGCGTCCACTTTCTGCTTGGTAAGATTTATTTTGCCAAGGGTCTGGCCCCGAGGGCTCTTAAAGAATTTACGGTCGTTACGGCTTCACTGACTGCTGACCCAGACATGATAAGCTGGGCAGAACTGATGCGGCGGCGACTTGCAAGGACTAACTGACGTGAAAAAGGGTTCGATCATATTATTGCTGACAGCAATTCTTATAAATACACCTGCACACAGAACACTCGCACAGGATTTTCAGCCCGCAGGGTCAGAAATCAGCGTAAGAGACCTTCTTGAAGGCCATAAGCGCGCTCCCAAATCTGACACTTACTATCTCATGGCTCTCTCGGATGCACGCAAAGGCAATATTGAAGAAGCAGAGAAGGCAATCAAAACCGGTTTACAGGTCAACCCGCGCAACACACGTCTGATGAATTTAAAAGGCGCTTTGCTGGCGCGACAAGGCAAGCTTGCCGCTGCCCGAAGCATCTTTTTGACCGTTCTACAGCTCGACCCTGAAGATCAATATGCTCAAGCCTCTTTGCGCTCAGTAGAAAGAACTCTGCAACCCCAACGAAAGATTGAACCTCTCCTGAAAAAGACTTCAACAGCTTCAACTCAAGATGCACCGGTAACTCCGGTTATGGTTAAGCCCCTTGAAATTGAAAAAAAGATACTCGAAGCCAGCTATTTTATAGAAATAAAAGACAAACAGCAGTGTTACCATGGCATGTCGCTGATAAAACGTGCTCAAGATGCCTTTATAGCTGCGAAACCGGATCGAAAAAGTGAATTTTCAACCACGGCCCTGGTATCAGAAGGTTTTTTGACCGCAACGCCAGTTTGCCCAAACAGTGGCATCTATTCGTGGAAAAATAACGAAGTTGAATGTGACAAGCACGGAAAACAGTCTGCAGTAGGCGCCGAAGTGACAAATGTTTTTGGCGAATTCAATAATGGAATGCGTTCAAAACTTAGTCGAAATTATCTTGACGCCCTTAAATCTTTCGAGCAGGTCGTTGTTCTGTATCCAAAATGGGCTGAAGCTCATTTTCAAATGGCAGACACTCTTTTTAGACTGGGAGAAACCGACCCGGCAATTGCCTCTTTAAGAATCTGTCTCAAACATGATTCTGCAAATCTTGATGCTCAATTGCTTCTCGCCAACCTTTACTTTAAAAAAGGCCAGAAAAGTGCTGCCCTGACCATTCTCGACAAAGTTTCCGAAAAGCATAAAGGCACGGTTTATGGGCTTGCATCACGAAGCATTGCCAGTTCCATCCGGTCGGGTCGCAATTATTATCAAATTTTTCCCCCTAACTGATTTTTTATGAAAAAACCCATAAAAAAACTGGCCTTCATCTGCCATCCGGCAAGAGAGTCGTTGCCGCCGCTTTTAAAAACCCTGCTGCAGTGGTCTGAAGACAATGGTATGACTGCTCGTCTCACCCAGCGAATGGCCAGAATCGTCGAAAGACCCGAACTTGGTCTTGCACGCCATGAAATGGCTTCAGAAGTTGATATGGTAGTTGTTCTGGGCGGAGACGGCACGATTCTTGAGACAGCGCGGGCATTTGCCGCAGACGGGATTCCTATCGCGGGTATAAATCTGGGACATCTCGGTTTTTTGACACTTGAAGAACCCCGTAATGCCATACATACCCTTGAAAAAATAAGAGACGGCAAATTCAGAATTGAAAACCGCATGATGCTCTATGCCGAGGTAAGACGAAAAGAGCGAAAAGTTTTTTCAGGCATGGCGCTCAATGACATTGTCATTCAAAAAGAGCCAATGTTGAGGGTTATCAACATAGATGTGTCTATTTCGGGCAGTTTTATCAATACCTATCACGGTGACGGCCTTATTTTTTCGACCCCAACCGGCTCTACAGCTTATTCATTGTCGGCGGGCGGGCCAATCGTGCCGCCGTGGGTCAATGTAATCATTCTTTGTCCGCTTAACTGCCACACGCTAAGCGCTCGCCCGGTGATAACCTCTGACCAGGAAGTCTTAACAGCCCGTGTCTGTTGTAGACATTCAAAGGTAGACCTTGTTCTCGACGGCCAGGAAAGTTTCAGACTGGATGACCAGGATGAAATAAAAATCTCGCGAGCTCAAGAACTCGGGCGCATCGTAGTTTTCAAATCACGCAATTTCTTCGAAGTTTTACGTAAAAAAATGAAGTGGGGCTGAAATGACTTACAAGGGCCTTTTTATTCTGCTGCTGACACTGCTCGTCACAGCAGCCGGTGCAAATACTGATCCTAATTTTTCTTTTTCTGCAACACAGAGCCAAAGTAAACCAGAAGAAATTATTATTAAAGCCGTTGTCTCAGCAGGGCATATGCTTTACCGAAACCAGCTGTTCTTCGAAGCTTCTGTCGGCAAACTCAATATTTCGTGGGCAGAATCGACAAACAAAAAAGACCCATTTGGAGACGGCACAGTAGACGTCTACCCAGAGGGCACCCACACATTTTCGCTGCTGGTTTTGAATGAAGATCAACTCAAAGAAATGACTCTGACTATCAAATACCAGGGCTGTTCTGCGCTAACCTGTTACATGCCGACAAAAAAACAGTTTGATTTCAGTTTCGACCCACCGCTAGCATCTCGAACACATCAAAAGCCAATTACTTTGTCTGCCGCGCCACAAACTCTCGCCACCCAGACTGCACCGGTAAAAATAGAAATGTCGCAAATTACGGTTGATTTTTCGGCGGCACTGAAAAATCAGGGCATATATTGGGTTTTGTTATTATCACTGCTCGGAGGCCTTCTTGTAAGCCTTACTCCATGTGTTTATCCAATGATTCCGATAACCCTGTCGATTATTGGCAGCAGAAATGAAAACGTCAGTTTTTATAAGGGTCTGGGCCTTTCAGCCACCTACGTTGCCGGCCTGTCGTTGACTTATGCTCTATTGGGCCTTGCCGCCGCAACTTTTGGCGCACAAATTCGCAGCTTTACTCAGGGAAGTCTTTTTCAGGGCCTTGTCTCGATAATCTTTTTTCTTCTGGCTCTCTCGATGTTCGATTTGATATTGATCCAGGTGCCTGCCGGATTGCGAGACCGGCTAAATAACATAAAAAAAACAGGTTCTGGCGGCATCTTTGTCATGGGAATGGTTTCTGGGCTCATGGCCTCGCCATGTGTCGCCGCGCCATTAGCCGGCATTCTTGCCTTTATTGCGACCACGGGCAACCAGCTGCTTGGATTTCTCATGCTGTTGCTGTTCGCATGGGGCATGAGTCTGCCCCTGCTGCTGATAGGAGCATTTTCGGGTT
Organism: Erysipelotrichia bacterium; assembly: GCA_009928855.1. GTDB lineage: Bacteria > Muiribacteriota > Ozemobacteria > Ozemobacterales > Ozemobacteraceae > Rifleibacterium. Next base: position 36,021 of record SABV01000006.1, read on the forward strand.
CTCTAAATGCCGTTCCCAAAGCCGGCGAGTGGATGAACAAGGTAAAAGAATTTTATGGTTTTCTGCTGCTGGCGGCAGCGCTCTATTTTGCACAACCCCTGATTGGCATAGCGTGGGTCGAACTTGGCATTGCTGCTCTTCTTGCTTCATTCGCTGCCTTTTTAGGGCTTTTTTCAGATATCCCGACAGACGCCGGACTACGCCCGCGCGTCTTTAAAAGCTTCGGAGCAGTAGCACTCGCGGTGGCCTGTGCCTTTGCCATCAGTGCTGCTGCTCAATGGGGTTGTCTGTGCCTGCCCAGGTCAGAATCTCTGAAGCAGATAGAAAAAGCCGAAACATTCTGGCAACACAATTTACAAAAAGCCATGGCAGAAGCAAAAACATCAAACAGGCCTCTTTTTATCGACTTTAGAGCCGACTGGTGTTCTGTCTGTAAGGATCTTGAGCTAAATGTTTTTCCGCAACCCGAGATCAGATCTCTTCTGCAAAAAATGATACCCGTAAAAATAGACGCAACCAGCCCCGATGATGCAACCAATGAAATTCTCAAGCAATACGGCATTATTGGTCTGCCGACATTACTGATTTTGCGCTCAGACGGCCAGGAAATGCAAAATCTGAGAACAGTCGGCTATATTTCTTCAGAGCAACTCGCAAAGAAGCTACGCTCTGCCCTTTGATATTTTTTACAGTCCGGTGGGAAGGTCGATAAACTCAAAAGCAAGTTCAAATTTATCGGCCAGGTGCTTGCCTAAAGCTTTGACGCCAAAAGTTTCAGTGGCATAATGACCGGCTGATATCATATGAACCTGGCGATCTCTGCATGAAGCAACGGCCTGGTGGATTATCTCACCGGTTAAAATTGCATCGACCTCGCCGTTGTAAACCATGGGGTCAGTAACAGTGCTCCAGCCGCCGCCAGAGATAATGCCAAGGTTGCGCAATCTGGCCGCACCAAAGTCAAGATGAGTAACTATCGGCCCAATCTCTTTTTCTATTTTCTTTTTTAAATCAGCAACAGAGATCGGCTTTGCAAATTCAGCCAGCACTCCGACTGCGTTGCCACGGCTTCCTCCAAACGGCGCAACAACCCTGGCTTTCAGTAAGCCGGCAATAAGCGCGTTGTTACCAAATTGTGGATGAGCATCGAGAGGAAGATGCATGGCAAACAGGTTAAGGTTGCCTGCCAATAAAGATTTTACAATTTTCAGATTTATACGATCAAGGCGGCTCCATTCGCCCCCTTTCCAGAAAAGGCCATGATGAACCACTGCAAAATCGGCCCCACGCCTCGTAGCTTCAGCAAAAAATTCCACCGTAGCATCTACGCCGGCAGCAATCTTTGTTACTTTCTCGCTGCCTTCGAACTGCAAACCATTGTATGAGTAGTCTGGAAAATTGACTTCAGCAAACAGTTCGTTGATATATTTTACAATTTCGCTACGTTGAGTCATTCTAAACGCTCCTTTATTTTGTGCAGTCACCAGTTTGAAATATGGTATGAATTGCTCAAATTTACCTTTAAATCAGGCCTGGTTGAGGTAAAATCGATACTCACGCGCGACCTTTTTTCGACGCCGATATAGTCAAAAAGTATCTGGTCGCTGAGCAGATTGCCAAAGTAAGCCCATTGCATATTGGTTTGCAGAGTAACGTCTATCGGCACCCAGCCCTTGCCCTTAAAAAACACCTCGCACCACGCGTGCCCAACGGCTGTTTCTTTATTCATTAATTCAGCCTTAACCAGAAACCCGGTAGCAATTCTAGCCGGAATACCGTGCTTCAGGCACAGCGCTGCCATCAGTCGTGCGAATTCAGTGCAGTCACAATTATCAGGGTTTGCCAGCGCCCATTCGACAGAAAAATCTTCGAAGTTTTCTTTGTATCTAAGGCCGTTTGCGACAGCAATCGCAGCATTTTGAACATAGTTACCGGGCATTTTCGAGATTTTATCAGCGAGAGCCGAGAGAACAGGGTGCTCCAGACTCATTAGAGGATCGCCGCAAAGAATCTTCAAGTCAGGGATTTGCGCATTTGAGGCAGGCATGCAGCTACCAAGCATTGCCATGGTCTTGATTCTGTATGTGAGTCTCAGCGTAAACTCTGGCGAAAGAATTTCTTTATTTGCCCCAATACGAAGTCTCAGACCTTCCTTAGCATCAACATTGGCCTTATAAACGGTTCCTCGCGAAATAAACTCGGCCTTTACCAGATCGGCAAACTGATGATCTGCAATGTCAACAACGGGTTTAATAAGAAAATCAAGTTTATCAAGAGCCGAAGGCTGGCTGATCTTGATTCCGATAGACTCTACAAATCTATAGTCGCCTGGCCGCAAAGAAGCAAGTATGCGTTCAAGACTCAGGCGATTGAGCACATCAGGAAAGCGCTGCAGAACCGCCCGGCAATCGGATTCAAGCCCTTCAAGCTGGCCGGCAAAATAACGTGCGCGGATCCAGGCGTCATGAACGTAACCCTTTTGATCTGTGGCCCTGGCAGTATTAAAAGACCTGATAGCCGGGTTATAGTCTTTACGTTCGAGGTATTGCAAACCAAGAAGGTAAAACGGATATGGATCATTAGTGGCTTTATGAGCATATTTTTTGAGAAGTTCAAAGGCATCGTCATCATACCCGGCCTGTTCAAAGGCGGTAGCGAGAGCCATCGCAACCGACGTATCTTCAGGAGAGACCTTGAACGCGTGATCGAGGTAAGGAAGGGCCTGTTCAGGGTTTTTAAGCTCATTCAGATAGATAAGGCCAACAATATAAGGCGCCTGAAAATCGTTTTCATTAATCGCCATAACAGTTCTCGCAACCTTGATTGCTTCTTCCTCGCGTCCTTTGATGCGCCGAAGAGCGATCAGTCGATTGCTCCAGAAGCCTTTTTCGGATGGCACCAACTGACAGGCTCTGGCAAAAAGATTGCCGGCCCTGACAAAATCATTGGCGCGCATGGCTTCCAGGGCCTGGTTGTTCAGTTCTACCCCTGAATTGTATTGATCCACAGAGGGGTCGCCAAAATCTACTTCAGGCAGCTCCCCTACCGGTCTGGCAACATAGCGTTTTACCGGCTCAGATTGAGGAAAAAAATGAGCCAACAAAGTTGCATCGGCAAACGCCGCACCTGTCAGCAATAAAATCAAACTCAATAATGCAAATACGGATATCTTCATATTTCAGTTATCTTACCATCAGAAGCAAGCTATAACAAGCATCAACTCTACTCGACAGAAATTTCGAGTCTTTCGTAAAGAGTTCTAATCTCGGCGTTATCAGGCCGGGCAAACACAATCTTTTTGCGAGCATATTTAAAATAGGGGAAAAGTCCCAGCGCTTCGGTGCCATCGCGAGATACCAGAACTACTTCGCCTGGTGGCAATTCTAGCGCAGGGCGTTTGTCGGCGGCCAGAACAGTAGCCTCAGGGCCACTCAGATCAGCAAAAGGCTCACGGGCACCTGCGGGAGCCTTCATAACCAGTTTATTGGCGAGAATAGATTTTACACCAAGCAGAATTTCTATCAA
>SABV01000577.1 GCA_009928855.1 Erysipelotrichia bacterium
AGGCTTTTCGCTTATTGAGGTGCATGCGCAAAGACTGATGACTGAGCTCAAGTTCATTGAGCAGAAGAGAGGCACGGTCGGCTCTGAAAGTGCGACTGAAGCTTCTCAGGTCAAGAAGCCAGTCTTCGGTAACTGCCGGTTCAGGGAAAGGTGCGTAAAGTAGAAAGCACTTTTCCGGCTCTTCGATTTCAAGCCTTATTTTAAGTGCCAGAAACCCCGTCTTGTTCAATCTTATAACAGTTACATCCGGCAGGTCGAGCTCTGCCACAGAATCGGCAAACTCAGCTTCCGGGTCATGCCAGAAGATGATTCGGCGGCTCTCAGCTTCAAAGATTTCAGTCAGTGATCGTGCTATATCTTCAGTTTTCAATTCAGATGCCTCTTTGCAGATATTCCCGTCGATAGAAGTCAATCAAAGTAGGGAATTGTTCGAAAGTGTCGATGTAATAATCAAGCAAACCCTTTTCGCGATAGGCATTAAGCGAGAGAAGAACCAAAATTCTGGCTCTTAAAAGCTCATAACAACTGTTGAGCCCCAGCATTTCGCATGTATTCTCTACCCTGTTTTTTGCAGAGACGCTGGCAGGAACTACTTTCCCGGTCATGACCTCATAAGTCATATAATCAGCAGGGTTTTCCTCGACCGGGTTGATAAAATCGTCGTGGTAGTCGTTGTCCTTTTTTTGGCCGCAGCTGTTTTTTGAGCAACATGAGACCGCAAGGTTATTGTAATCAGCAAACAAATGCGCATATCTGCCACTCTGGTCTTTGGGGCGGATGTGGTCAATATGTGAACTTTCGAGAGTTACTGTTTTCTCACAATACGTGCACAAAGCTTTATCTGAGACAGTTTGTTCTTGTTCCATCATGTGTTGTCTGAGAGTGGTGGTAACAGGTTTTAAATCATCCCAGGATTTCGGTTGATGCTGTTCTTTGAACTCAGTAAAGAATGCCGGTTCTGCGTCTTTGTTGATGTTAAGCATTCTTGCCTCCCTTTTGCGAGGCAACGCGAGCGAGTTCCATTTTCAGAAGAATTATGTCTTCGTCTATTTCACCGACTACATCAATCAGCGCCGCCATCTTACGTTTGAAGGGCTCAGAATCTGTTTTTTTATCGCGCACCATCTGGCGCACATCTTCAAATTGCAGCTCAATCTCAGGACTACGCAAGGTTTTAAGCCCCATGAAGTCCATAAGAACAACACTGACCGGCTTGCCATAAACACTGTTCAGTTGCTGATGATTATAAACTTTAACCTGGCCATTTTCACGGGCAAGCAGAAAGCCAGATTCTTTGCCGCATGCGGATAGAATGTGAGGCGAATGCGTTGCAATAATGACCTGGTTATTTTTGCCGATGCGTTCATACACTCGCAGAATCTTCTGCTGCCATCTCGGGTGCAAAGAGATTTCCGGCTCATCGACAAGAATGATCGAGTTGTTCGCACGAAGCATTCTCAGGGTTAAAGCCCTGGCAAACAACTGTTTTTCGCCTGAAGAAAGACCGTTTATGTCAAAACTGGCACCGGCTGAATTATTAAAAACTGGCAGTTTTTCGCCTTCTTCAGCCAAGCCGGTAAGTCTGGCATCAATTTCGAGATCTTCAAATATCTGGTTGATTTCGGCACAGACCTTTTTGATGGAAGTTTTGGCAGGCAGGTCTTCGTTTTTAAAAACGGCATCCTTG
>SABV01000146.1 GCA_009928855.1 Erysipelotrichia bacterium
GTTTGTGGTATCCTGCTTGCTTAAAAGAAGCTAAAAAGGTGATCAAAATGTCAGAAAAAGAAATTCCATGCCAGAACAAAATATTCGTAAATCGCACTCTAAATATGAACTCAATCAAGCTGCTCGGCTTCGACATGGACTACACTCTAGTAACCTACAATGTACCGGCCTTTGAAGAAAAGGCCTACGCCATTCTAAAAGAAAAACTGATCAAAGAATACAAATATCCTGAAGAGATCAGAGACTTCACCTTCGATAAAGACTTCATCATTCGCGGTCTCGTTATAGACACAGAAAACGGCGATTTTTTGAAAGTTAACCGCTATGGTTTTGTTCGCATTGCATCCCACGGAACCAGGTTTTTTAGTTTCGAGGAACAAAAAGAAAAGTTCGGTCCTAACGGAATAGATCTTACCGACTCAAGATATTACATCGTCCACACGCTGTTTTCACAGGCTGAAGGCTGCATGTATGCACAGCTTGTCGATTATTACGACTCTACTTCTCAAAAGGTAAATTATCGAAAACTTTTCAGCGAAGTGCGCAAATCGCTTAACGATGCACATCAGGAAGAAGAATTGAAAGGTGATGTAGTAAGAAATCCCGACAAATACCTGATACAAGATCAACGTATCGTTGACGCCCTTATCAAGTTCAAAAAGTTTGGCAAAAAGTTGGCGCTGATAACCAATTCTGACTACGACTACAGCCGACAAGTTATGGAATACTGCTTTGGCCCGTATCTTGACAAGCCGTGGCAACAGTTATTTGATCTGGTTATTGTTGCCGCCAATAAACCAGACTATTTTACCGCGCGCAATCGCTATCAGCGAGTAGACCCTGAAACCGGCCTTTTATCTAATTTTTACGGCCAGATAGAATGGAATGGCCTCTACCAGGGCGGAAATGCCAGCATACTTGAAAAACATCTCGGCCTGGAACCATCCGAAATACTTTATCTTGGCGACCATATTCTTGGCGATGTCGTTACCCTCAAAGAAACCATCGGCTGGCGCACCGGTCTTGTGGTTCAGGAGCTGGCTGAAGAAGTGCCGATACTTGAAGCCACCCGCAATATCCATCAGGAAATAGCCAGAAAAATGGCTGAAAAAGAAGATCTCGAAGATATCTCACAGGAACACAAAGAAAAAATGTGGCTGAAAGAAGGCGACAGATCAGAAGCTACACGCCAGAAATGGGAAGCGCACAAGGAAAAACTGACAAAACTTGATGAAGAAATTCGTGATCTTATTTTTGCCAGCCAAAAGGGCTTTAATGAATATTGGGGCGAAGTAATGCGTGCCGGAAACGAGATTTCGAGATTTGCCACACTGGTTGAAAGATATGCCTGTATATACATGTCGGGAATAGCAAATCTCTACTACTATTCCCCCTTTAAATACTATCGCTCACAAAGGCGCCTGCTTGCCCACGATCCCAAGCCAGACAACGTTTAAATCACGAAAAAACAGGGCGCATACGCCTGATTTCACACCAGAGCTTTATAACCTGGCTATGATCACCCGGAATCAATAGATGATGGTTTCCAAGCGGACGTCGCAAGAAGTATTCTTCGGCACCTGGCACGCTCAGTTTAATCTGGGTGCGGCAAAGGTGCATTGAATAAGAGTGCAAAAGCCATTCTCCGACCGCCAGTGCATAGCTGTTCGCAATAAAATCAAATTTAATAAGGGTGAACCTGCCCGGCGCAAATTTGCCAGCCACAGCAAGGCCAATTCCGGATTCAAAATGAGTGTCGAGTGAAAATTCTTCAAGAATCCCGCACGGGCTTGTGCAATGAGCCATGGTAATCTCATCACCGTTGATTCTCGAGGGATTTGCCATAAAACAGGTTTTTCCGGTCAGAATCTTCACCAGCATCATGCTTACAAGCGTCGGAACATCGCCTTCACAGGCGGCAGGGATTCCGTCATCGTTGATTTTGGCAAGAGCCAGACATCCGGTAGTTTGTGAATCGGCCAGAATATCAAAACACCTCAGCGTCACTGCGGTGAGCCCGTGTTGCTTAATCAATCTGACCAGGCCGGCATAGACTTTGGCTGCTCGGGCAAGCTCTGAAGTTCTATTTTTATCGCTGAAACGATAGAAAGATTGAGCAAAATCAGACAATGCTGAAGCATCTGCTTTATCAACTGCATTTTTGAAATCTGACATGCTGATGCTTACAAATTTAATGCCAAGACAACTCTCGATGACCGAAAGGTTCGGAGTACTTGCAATAAGCCAGTCAGAAGGGGTTCCGACAACACCTGCAATCTGCTGTTTAAGCAAAAAACTGGCCTGATAAATCTTTAAAAGCTCATGAAGTTTTGCCCCAAGACGCTCAAGAGAAGCATGCACAATTCTGCTATTACAATCGGGAGCGGTCTGATGAAGCCAGGTCAAAATTTCCAGGGCGGCCGGCAAAGAATTGTCTGTTTCAGCCGCCGCCAGCACAAAGGGTTTTGCAGAATCTCTGATAACGGGCCAGAGGTCTAAAAAAACTCGCTCAGTGCCGCCTGTCATAACAAAAACAATAAGAAAGTCAACAGTACCAACATTGGTTTTATCTACGCTGACGCAGGAAAACTCTGACCGGCAGCCTGCTAAAAAAGCCTGCTCAAGATTGCGGGTTTTAACGGTATCATGAAGATCAGAAGCAATACACAAAACACCTGTTTTCATAAATCAGGCGTCTTCTGCCTCTGCAAAATCAGCTTCAACAACGTCTTCAGATTCACCGTTTTCTGCTTCAGATGCCTGCATATTGGCAAAGTCAGCCTCAGCCATGCGCCGAGCAGCTTTATTGTCACGTCTTACTGCCTGAATCCAGCCGATGAAGATTCCTAAAAACGAAATGACCGTTCCAAACATGGCCCAGAAAGCTCCGAAGTGCACATTGAACGCATCCTGGTAAATCATCAGAACAGACCGAAACCAGCCATCAGGGCCAATCTCTTTGCCAAGCTCAATTGCCCTGGTATCATAAACAATGATTATACCGTGGGTAAGAAAAAAGGCTGTAAAAATGACAATAAAAAAACCGGCAAAATGACATCTTTTCAGCATCAAAAAGCTTCCAGCCATGCAGGCAACAAGCACCTGCATGCCAACGCCGTTTTCTCGCCAGTTCTTTGCTACTACGGGTGTAAAATCAAGATAGGTCGAAAGGCCAATAATGAGAAAACCCAGCACTGCAATAAGTTCAAAAGCCCCAATATCAATGCCAAGGTCAAGCGCCTTTTTCTGTTGTTGTTCAATCATAATATGTCTCCCATTTTTTCAACAATACCATGTTAGAGAGGCACTATACAAGCAAATTTAGCAATATTTTGCCTTATCGTATCTTCAGGTGTAAGATCTAGAAAGACATGGTAATCTTAAGATAATGCCAGAGAAAATATTTATGGACTGGAAAAATGATAACGGGGAACATTTTGAATCGCACGCCGAAGATTTTCTGCGGCCTGTTTATCCATGGTTGTTGCGTGATCTTGAGAATGCAACAGAACGGTCTCTCAGAGGAATGAAAATTTTAGAACTTGGCTGCGGCCCTGGTTTTATGCTGGAACAGTTTTTAGCTGCCCATGCAAAAAAAGTTGTTGGCCTTGATCTGTCGCACAAAATGTTGCTGCGTGCACGCAACTCAGGACGCGCTGGCGCTGCGCAGCTGATTCAGGCTGACGCGTGCAATTTGCCATTCATTGCTGAGAGCTTCGACATAGTCTTCAGCAGAGGCTCTGTATTTTTCTGGAACGACATAGAACGAGCCATGCACCAGATAAAAAACATACTGAAACCATCTGGAACAGCTCTTATAGGCGGCGGTTATGGCTTGAGCACCCCTCAGGTCTATATTGACGCAATAATACAGCATTACGCCCTGCAACCGAAGAGCAAAATTCCAAGACTTGATTTTACTATACTGCAGGCAATTGCAAATAAAATTGGTGGTAAAACAGAGATTTTACAAGCAAAGAAACGTGGGTTCTGGCTAAAATGGCAAATCTGAACTCATGATTCCTTTGCACCAGAAGTTTAAGCATGATAGAATGCGCCGTCCAGTTACGACATCCTCCCCTTTCAGGAATAATGCATGAAATACCGAGTCCTCCTGCTGAACCCGGATGCGAAAACAAACGAGATCGAATTTAAAGAGCTTTCATCCCGTGGCATCAATATGGTCACTGCTTCTAACGTAGAAGATGCTTGTCGTCTGCTGCGAGAAGACGGCCTGATTCACGTAATTCTCACTGAATGGAAATTACCGCAGGTACCCGGCGATTCAACACGAACCATGAGCGGCTCAGAACTTTTCGATAAATTTAAACGCATAAGGTTCGAAGTAACAATTTTTCTATTCACTGATGCGGCTGATTTGCCTTATTCAAGCACGGGTGGCGACCTGAGCGGCTATTTTTACAAAGGGGATCACGATTACGATGATGTCGTAAGAAAAATAAGATCAGAAGTCATAAACAGCAAAAACCGTGCTCCATTTTTTGATAAATTGCTCGAATACTCAAGAAAATCAAAAGACTCGTGGCACACGCCAGGGCATTCATCTGGCTATTCAATAAAAAACTCAGTGTGGGTGCGGGATTTTTACGAATTTTTTGGAGCAAATATTTTCAGAGCCGACATTTCAGTATCAGTACCAATGCTAGACTCTTTGCTACACCCAACCGGTGTAATAAAAGAAGCCCACGAACTTGCAGCCAGAGCGTTCAGTGCCCGATATTCATTTTTTTCAACAAATGGAACCAGCACTGCCAACAAAATACTGTTGCAAACTCTTTTACAGCCAGGCGATGCAATACTTCTTGATCGTAACTGCCACAAATCAGTACATTATGGAACCATTCTTTCTGGCGCAGAGCCGGTCTATTTATCACCATCTGTCAATAACCGCTACGGCATCTTTGGCCCTGTTCCCAAAAAACGCATTATCAGCACCATGGATAAAGCAATTGCCATGGGCAAAAAACTCAAAGTAATGATTTTGACCAACTCCACCTACGACGGCCTGATTTACGACATTGCCGACATCGTTGCAGAAGCTCATAAACGCAATGTCAAGGTTATAGTCGATGAGGCTTGGTATGGCTACGCAAGATTTCACCCGCATTTTTACCCCTGTGCCATGGAAGCAGGGGCAGACTATGCGACTCAAAGCACCCATAAAACTATGAGTGCTTTCAGCCAGGCTTCCATGATTCATGTCAATGACCCTGAATTTGAAGACATTGAAGATTTTTTCATGGAAAATTTTAATATGCACACCAGCACATCGCCTCAATACCCAATGATTGCATCTCTCGACATTGCCCGCAAACAAATGGTCATGGAAGGGTATTCATTATTGTCGCGTTGTATAGAACTCTCTGAAACATTGAAAAAAAACATCAACAGTCTTGGTAAATTCAGGGTGCTTGAGCTCAACGACCTTATTTCAGATGAAGTTAAGGGCGACAACATTCGCCTTGACCCGACCAAGATTACTATCGATGTATCCGCAACCGGTTTCAGCAGCAAAGAAGTAGAACACTACCTGCTTGAAAAACACAATATTCAGATAGAAAAAACCACATTCAACACACTTACAGTATTGATTACAATTGGTGCAACCCACAGCAAGCTGAACCGCCTGTTTCTCGCTCTTGAAAATATCGAAAAAATGAGCGGCACAAGACGACCAAAAAAGCACTTGACTCGCAATGACTTTTTTCTTGATTTGTCGCCAATGAAATTCATGCCCAGATTTTCATTTTACTCTGACGGTGAAGCAATACCGCTGCGAGACGCAGAAGGACGGGTCGCCACCAATATGGTCACTCCATACCCCCCGGGAATCCCGCTTCTGGTGCCTGGGCAGATAATAAGTCGAAAGGTAATTGAGGCTCTGAATTACTACCGTGATTATCATGTTGAAATTCACGGTTTAAAAGAGGGCAGAATCAATGTTTTGAGCGCAGAAGAAGAAGCAAAGCTTGAAGAATACGGCTATCGCATTTACGATATCTGCGAATCCTAATTTTTCATCTCTTTTATACACTCCCCGGAAACATCAGGAAAATCAGAAAAAATACCGTCTATCCCGACCTGCTTAAAAAGAATGTAAAGCAATGCCTTGCCGCGAAGCCCCTCTGGCAAAGAGTCAACCCTGAAGGTATAAGGATGCACTTCTAGATGCAGGCTGTGAGCACGAGAAACAAGGTCTGACACAACAGGTTTTTTATTTTCATCAATGCCAGTTATAATCTGTGAAATTGAAGGGCCGATGCCGTCAGAATACTCTGCAACTTCATTAAGATTAAAGTCTTCTTCCAGAAGCTGAATCAACTTGAGTTCACATTTCAGCTCATGCCTGATACGTCTGAGTTCGCCGAAGTCAAAGCATTGCAGATAAACTTTATCTTTGGCCGTTTTGTAACCATAGTCACCCAAGATTTTCAATACGATTACACTTATGTCTTTGCCCTCTTGCCTGTGCCATTCCGGCTCTTTTATTTCCGGGTAGATTCCGACATTCCGGCCAGTTGATTTATTGAGCCCCTGAATCAGCTCGATTTCCTCCTGTAAACTGGAAATTCTGAACTCGGACTTCCAGATAGGAAAACGTTTTGGAAAAACAGCCTCTTTGGTTTCGAGGACGCAGCGCTCTGTTACTCTCAAAGTCTTTATTTCGGCAAATGTAAAATCTATGGCGTAAAAACGACCATCTTTACGCGCTCGATCAGGGAAACAGCTTGCCACATCGGTAACCGTATCGAGATGTATATCGTGAACAATGATCGGCATATCGTCTTTCGTAAGCACGATATCCTGTTCGATAAAATCCGCTCCCATGCCATAAGCCAGAGCCTTGGCAGGCAGTGTGTGCTCGGGAAGATAGCCCGATGCTCCGCGATGTGCTATATTAACCGGTCGTTCGGCTGCAAACAGACTCATAGTGGTTCCTAACATGATGCAGATGATAAGGTTCAAAACAAACTGTTTCATAAAAACCTCTGGGTTATATTTGATACCCAATGCTACCACAAACAAAAAATTATGACAGTCCGTGGTTCTTATTTTTTAAAACCCTTTTAATTATGCCGAAAACAGTTTAGAATTCAGTCTTTGCATATGCTTTTAATTCTTTACGTTATAACGGAGAAAATACATGACCAACAAATTGTTCAAACTCGCCAAAATAAGGTTGGATGAAGAAGAAGAACCCAAAGAAGAGCCTAGAGAAGAAAAAGAAGATAAACCTGAAATCAACGAAGTCGTCGAGCAGAAGCTGCTTGAAAATCGTCAGATATTTCTCTGGGGAGCAGTAGAAGATGACACAGCCAAGGATCTGGTTTCAAAACTTCTTTATCTCGAAGCTATTAAGCCAGGCGAAGAAATTACTTTTTTCATTAACAGCCCAGGTGGTGTCATATCATCAGGCATGGCGATTATAGATACAATGCATCTTATTTCATCACCGGTAAGAACAGTATGTATGGGTCTTGCAGCATCAATGGGTTCGCTGATACTTTCTGCCGGCAAAAAAGGCAGCCGCTATATATTTCCAAATGGCAAGGTCATGATTCATCAGCCAAGTGTCGACTTTTTATATGGTCAGGCCAGTGATCTTGAAATTCAGGCAAAGCAAATCATAAAAACTAAAGAAATCGTAGCCTCAATACTTGCCAAAAACTGTGGTAAGTCAAAAGAGCGCATACACAAAGATCTTGATCGTGACTACTGGATGGATGCAGAAGAATCGATTAAATACGGTATTGTTGACGAAATGTTCAAGTTTTAATTGCCCAAAATCAATAGCAGGGGCCGGACAAAGCGTATTTGCGTGACTCTGGCCACTGTTATCGACTTGCAGTTGTTCAATAGCCAGTCAAAAAAATATGCAGTGAACAGAGAAAATTTTACTGTCTTTACAGGAGACCACATGGAAGACTTTTTTGCCGGATGCCATTATGCAGTAACTGTTTGTGACATAGATGCCATGATCATTTACATGAATGACAAAGCTTGCAAGGTTTTTGAGAAATATGGCGGCAAGAGTCTTATTGGACGAAGTCTGCTGGAGTGCCACAATGAGCACTCAAAAGAAAAAATCCGGCAATTTCTTAAAACCGGCGAAACTAACGCATATACAATAGAAAAAAATGGTGTCAAAAAACTGATTCATCAGTCGCCGTGGTTCAAAGAGGGAAAAATGGCCGGACTGGTGGAATTATCTCTGGAATTACCAGTTGAAATGCCTCACTTTGTGAGAACTTCCTGAATCTATTTGCGTTTAAAAATTCCACGCCAGCCGGTTGCCGCCTGCATGGTAGGTAATTTTAGCTGAGGCTGTATTCCGATTGATTCAGTGACAAAGTAAACCTCTTTTTCGTAGCTTCGGGCCAACGCCACAATCAGTTCAATATCCCGACGACGACAGGGAACTTCGATCTCCTGCACGACCCGATCACCATCTATTCCTTCAAAAACCATGACCTGGTAGCCCTGTTTACGCAGTTCATCTGCAACATGGTGCCCTTTGTCAAAGAAAATTATTCGCAAAAGAGCATTGCCAATTGCGAAGCGCTTTTCTATTTTTATACCGACTACATTGCCTGAAGCGTAACCAAGAGCATAAAAGATTGCAATAATCGGGCTTTCAGCAAGTTTGTTCATTACCGCTGAAATGACAAGCAACCAGATACTGACTTCGATAAATCCAAGCACAAAGGCTGTTTTAATACGCCCTTGAACAATACTGATAATTCTAATAGTACCAACAGTGACATCCACTATTCGAGCAAAAAAAACGACGACACAAGTAATCAATATGTTGTAATCCATTGAAATAGCTTCTCTTTTATTTCTGATT
>SABV01000578.1 GCA_009928855.1 Erysipelotrichia bacterium
CAGCAGATTTGACAGAATTGGCCTGATGCCCTTTGCGGCCACAGCTTTGCTTACCATGGCTATTGCTTCGAGCAGGGTTTTCAGTTCAAGTCTGAATTTCATACAGAGGCCTCCTTGGCGATACCCAGTTTGACCATTATTCCGTTGATGTTCCAGTCTGTGGTTTCGACTGATGTTTCAGTATCAAGGGTGCCGATCCTTTTGGCAAGGGTTTCCTGGGTAACATAACTGCCGAACTGGTTCACCGCATCATCTAGATCTTGTTTGCGATCAGAATCGATAACTTCATACCCGACTCTGATTCTGTCAATTATATCAAAACCACGTTCTTTGCGCATAAATTGTATTTTATTGACCAGCTCACGCGCCAGACCTTCCAGAATAAGCTCTCTCGACAGCGTTTTTTTGAGGGCGATACTGAGTTTATTCTCAGATTGCACCGAATAATCATCCGAAGCCAATGCCTGAAGCTCGATTTCTTCAGGTTTCAATGTTACCGGCTTGCCTTCAAGTAAAAATTCGTAGCCGCCTTTTTCGACCTGCCGTTTGACTTCATTGCCATCGGCGATGTCAAGATGCGCCTTTATCTGTGGAATCATGCCCTTGAGGGGACCCTGCCCGATGGTTCTGAAATTAGGCTTTGCAATATAGCGCATCAGGCTAGAAGCGTCGGCTACAGCGCATACTGCCTTTATATTCAGCTCTTCCTGGAGCAGATATTCCATGTCTATCAGAGCGCCGCGTTCAAAGTTATCTGCAACGACAACCTTCATTTCGGCAAGGGGTTGTCTTACTTTGAGGTTCGCTTCGTTACGGGCTGCGCGGCCAAGTTGAACGACTTTCATGATAAATTCCATTTTGCGTTCAAGCTGCTCGTCGATCAGTTCTTCGCGGGCAATCGGATAATCAGTGAGATGAACGCTTTCTGGAGCTGATTTGTCAGCGTTTACAACCAGATTGCGATATATGTCTTCTGCAATAAAGGGCGTAAAGGGTGCTGTCAGCTTAGCCATGCCGGTCAACACTTCATAGAGTGTTAAAAAGGCGCTGGTTGAATCGGTATTTCTTTCACTGCTCCAGAAGCGCCGACGACTGCGGCGAACATACCAGTTCGAGAGGTCATCGACAAATTTTTCCATGTAACCGGTGGCCCAGACTATTTCGAATTTTTCCATCGCCTTTCTCACTTCGTCGATAGTGTGATTGAAGCGTGAAATTATCCATTTGTCGATTTCAGGTCTCTCCGCAACAGGCAGCATGTAGTTAAGCGGGTTGAAGTTTTCAATATTTGCATAAAGCACAAAGAAGCTGTAAACATTCTGTAATGTGCCCAGATAGCGCTTTTGTGATTCGGCAATGGCTTCTTCATAAAACCTTCTTGTATTCCAGGGTGCGGTGCCACTGTAGAGCGACCATCTGACCGCATCGGCTCCATACTTGTCGAACAGTGACATGCAGTCGAGCACATTGCCCTTCGATTTGCTCATCTTGATGCCATTTTTGTCGCAGATCAGGCCCAATACAACAACGTTCTTGTAAGGCGGCGCCTTGTGCAAAAACGTGCTGCTGACAAGCAGACTATAAAACCAGCCGCGTGTCTGATCGACGGCTTCACAGATAAAATCAGCCGGGAAATTTTCTTTGAATACTTCCTGGTTTTCAAAGGGGTAGTGCCA
>SABV01000147.1 GCA_009928855.1 Erysipelotrichia bacterium
GACGATGACAAAGACGACGACGACAAGGATGATAACAAAGATAGCACTGACAAAGAGATAGCAGGCGGTAGAACAGGCAAAGGGGCAGACATAGCTCCGAAAGATGATTGATACAATCAGATCATGAAAACAAAGTTCTTTCTTTCTTCTAAAAACGGCAGTATCCCATTAGCAAACCTTGTTTTTACAGGTGTAATGCTGATGGTGATACTGCTTTTTTCGGGTTTTTTTGAACAAATAGATACATGGTTACATGACAACTGGCTCGAAGCACGTCTTTCGCTCTCCAAAAGCTCTGACAGCAACCAGAGTTTCTTTTCCGGTTTTTTTCCTGTGGCCAAAAACAACGACGACGTAGTTGTCGTTGTAATAGATGACAGATCCATACTTGGTATTCCGGGGCTGTATCAGGGCAATAGAAGCATTTACGCGCAGGCACTTCGAAATCTTACAGCTTGTTCGCCTTCCGCCATCGCCCTCGACGTATTTTTTGCAGCGCCATCGGGTGAAGATCCCGATCAGGATGCAGATTTGATTGATGCGATAAGCACTTCAGGCAAAGTAGTTTTAAGAGCTTTCAGGCGTGACGACAAAAGAATGACGCCACCTTTTCCGGAGCTTGCGCGCAGCACGGTTTCGGCTCCAACTTATTTTAAGACCCATCGTGACAAATCTATCAGAAGCGTCTCGCTGGTATTCGCCTCAGAATCAGAAAAAACGATACCCTCGTTTCAGGCAGAATTATTACGCACTTTTATGGGGTTGCCTGCTGACACAATTGAATTTAGCAGCAATGCCATGCTATGCAGACTACCGAATCAGAGTTTCAGTGTTCCCCTGCTAAACAATGAGTTCATGCTGCTTAACTATGATGTACCACTGCGAAGCTTCAAAACAGTTTCTTTTTTTGATGTTTACAACGGCCAGATTGCGCCTGAAGATTTTAAAAACAAGGCCATAATCATTGGTTTCGCCAATTCAATGACAGAAGAAAAGCTCTTTACACCAATAAGTGGCAACGAATTTTCGCCCTTTCTCAATGCCATTGTTTTTCGCAATCTTATCAACAGATCATATCTTACACCGCCGGCACCTCTGCAAGGCAAGGTTGTGGCTATAATCGTTCTGGCTGTTTTTATGCTCGGAGTCTTTCGTTATCTGCAGCCTGTCAGCTTCCTGTTTATGAGCATTCTGGCTGTTCCAGCTCTGTTGGCCTATTCTATGCTTTCGCTGACTCTATACAGCAAGCTGGTAGATGTGGCAGCAAGTATTTTTGCCATCATAGCATCACTTGTTTTTACGGTCGGCAAAAAATATTATACAGAGCTGTCAGAGAAACTTCGCATTAAAACTGCATTTCAACATTATGTGACAGCTTCGGTAGTTAATGAAATTCTGAAAAATCCGGCAAAATTAAATCTGCATGGCGAAGAGCGCAATCTCACGATTTTTTTCTCAGACATCGAAGGCTTTACTTCCCTTTCTGAGGGAATGTCGCCTCTCGACGTTGTGAGCCTGCTGAATGAATACCTGACAGAAATGACCGACATCATTTTTAAATTTGATGGTCTTCTCGACAAATACGAAGGCGATGCTATCATGTCGGTATTCGGAGCGCCAATTGACCAGAAAGACCACGCAATCAGGGCCTGTCGCTGCGCGATCGAGAATCAGAAGGCCCTTGCCAGACTCAGAAACAAATGGAAAACAGAAGGAAAGCCTGAAATAAAAGCAAGAATAGGCATAAATACCGGCGTCGTAGTTGTTGGCAATATGGGCTCGACAATGCGTTTCGACTACACGGTAATTGGCGACAATGTAAATCTTGCAGCGCGCCTCGAAACAGCCAACAAACTATTTAACACTGAAATTCTTGTAAGCGAAGAAACGGCGAATCTGGCTGAATCGGTTATTATCTCAAGGTTTCTGACCAAGCTAAAGGTTATTGGCAAATCAAATGCCGTCAATGTTTACGAAGTGCTGGCAGATCGCAATGATACGGATAAAAATGCTTTGGCCCTGGCAGAAAAAGCCAAAAAGGCTTATGAATCAGCGCAAACGCACCTCAATAACAGAAATTTCGCAGAGGCAGAACAAATCCTGACGGCCTACCTGGCAGAGCATCCTGATGATAAGCCGGCCAGATCTCTGCACTCACGGGTGAAAGGGTTTTTGATCGTGCCCCCGCCCCCAGGCTGGGAAAATATAGTAAATCAGGATTTAAAATAACACCTTTTTGATTCGTCGTTATCGCAGGGTAAATAGCTGAAATCGCTTTTATAACCTGTCTTTGTCGCATAGTTTATCTGATTGCCAATGCCACGCGGCGACTGTCTGAATAAAAAAAACACCCCTGAATAAACAGGGGTGTTTTTGTAGTCTTAGCGTTTTGAAAACTGTGGTTTTCTTCTTGCTTTTTTGAGACCGTATTTTTTACGTTCTTTCATGCGCGGATCGCGGGTCAGATAGCCATTCTTTTTGAGCGGTGGGCGAAATTCTTCGTTGAATTTCACCAGAGCTCTGGCAAGACCATGGCGCAGGGCACCAGACTGACCAGTGCTGCCGCCACCGGCGATATTAGCATATACGTCAAACTTACCAAGAGTTTCAGTGGTGGCAAGTGGTTGTACGATAATTTTGCGGGTAAGAGGAATTGGGAAATAATCCTCAAAGGCTCTTTTGTTAACAGTAATTTTACCTTCGCCTCTGCAAATGCGGACGCGAGCGGTGGAAGATTTTCTTCTACCAGTTCCCCAGAAAAACATTTCGGCCATTGTAAATTCCTCCTTTCTTATTTGATAAGCTTAATAGCTTTGGGCTGCTGTGCGATATGGGGATGTTCAGCAGAACCATAAACTTTGAGTTTGCCAAGGTATCTTTTTCTCAGCTTGTTGCGGGGAAGCATTCTCTTTACAGCAATCCAGAGCATTTTGTCTGAGCTGTCTTCGAGAAGCTGACCATAGGTCAACGATTTGATTCCACCCGGGTAACCAGTGTGCCAGTAGTAACGTTTATCATCATATTTCTGGCCGGTCAGTTTGATCTGATCAGCATTGATAACGATAACAAAATCACCACAATCAACATTGGGGGTAAAAGTAGGTTTGTGCTTACCACGAAGGTGAGCAGCAACCTGAGAAGCGAGGCGACCAAGAGGCATATCCTTGGCGTCTACAAGAACCCAATCATGGGTAACGTCGGTTTTTTTAGCGCAGAACGTCTTCACCGATTTTCCTCCTTTTCGGTTAATACATGACTTTCATCAGATAAAGTCCGCCGGGCGGTGCAGGGGCGCCAAGCCTTCGTCTATCTTGATTACGGTACAGTTCGAGAATTTCTTCAGATTTCATGCCGCCTGAGCCAACGAGATACAGCGCTTTTGCCATATTACGTACCATGTTATGCATAAACCCGGTACCTATTACGTCAAATTGCAAAACCTCGCCGTCAAGGCTGACAGTGGTCTTAAGAACAGTTCTTACGGTGCTTTCATACTGGTGCGGTGATTTAGCAAAAGCTGCAAAGTCATGCTCGCCGACAAATGCTCTGGCTGCTTCCTGCATTAGGACGATATCAGGCCGCTGTTCAAGCTGCCAGAAAAACCTTTCGAGAAAGGGTGATCTGGTCGAGACCAGGCGGTATAGATACCGATAATGCTTTCCGCGAGCTGAGAAACATGGGTGGAAGTCTTCGTTTACTTCTTCTGCCCTGCAAACCCTCAGTGCCCCAGGTAAAGCTCCGTTCATTCCAATGATTAATTTTTCAACAGGGATCGGACACTCAGTTCTGAAAAGAACAACCTGTTCAACCGCGTGAACTCCGGTGTCTGTACGACCCGCCCCGACAGCCCTGCTTTTTTCGCCGGTTATCAGTTTAAAAACTCTTTCGAGCTCACCCTGCACAGTTGGGATGTGCGGCTGGAACTGATAGCCAAAATAGGCACTTCCATCGTAGGTAACGAGCAGTTTAATGTATCTGGTGTGATTTGTCAAGCCAATTAAATCCGGAAATACAGAATAGTGGAGCAGAGGCTTTTATACTACCAGACGCCTGCTTATTTGTAAATAAAATGCTGTCAGTCTTTGCTGCGTGAAATCTCTGTGGCTACGCGATATTTCATGTCTTTAAGCAGAAGTTGTATTTCGCCGAACGAACCAGAACTCACCGCATGTTCGAGATTTCTCGCCAACGCACCGATCGTGCGGGCCTCTGGAGTAGATGCTGATTCCATGGCTTTGCCAAGTTTTTCGAGAAATTCATTAAAAGAAATATTCGAGCGTTCAAATTCGCTGCATGACTCCCAGACGATGTCAAGATGTTCCTTTTTCATGTCAAGATCTCCCGGTTTTTTTATATATTCAATACTGTCTACAGAAATTATAGCATATTTTTTTATTGAAAAAAAAGCGTTTGTGTACGAAAATTCAAGCAATGCAAACTCTTCATCAAGCACAGGATTAAAACATGAACAACATCATCGCGAGTCTCATTCCCGGGCCTGTCAGCGTGCCAGATAAAGTTCTGGCAGTCTACCGCAACAACTATGGCTCTCCGGATCTCGACAAAGACTTCCTTGATCTCTATAACCAGACGGAGCAAAAGCTGCAACAAATTCTGGGCACGCAAAATCGTGTGATCATGCAGACAGGCGAAGGAATGCTTGGGTTGTGGGGTGCACTCAAAAGCTGCCTGAAGCCAGGAGATCGTGTCGTGTCTGTCTGCACGGGTGTTTTTGGCTACGGCATCGCCGAAATGGCCGAATCAATTGGTGCCACCGTTCGCAAACTCTCGCTTCCATACAATGAAACTGTCTCAGATATCGCAGAACTCGAAAAACTGGTGGCCGAATTCAACCCCGTGATGATAACTGCCGTGCATTGCGAAACCCCGTCAGGAACCCTTAACCCGCTCAGTGAAATTGCCCGCATTAAAAGAACCCATGGTGTGAAACTTTTTTGCGTAGACTCTGTTGCCAGTGCTGGCGGAATGCCCGTAGAGGCCGATCGTCACCTCATAGATCTCTGCCTGAACGGCAGCCAGAAATGCCTGTCTGCACCACCGAGCATGACTTTTGTTGCTTTGAGCAACGCAGCATGGGAAATAATAGACAGGGTAAACTATATTGGCTATGACGCTTTTAAACCCTTTAAAAATGCCCAGCGCGATTTTTATTTTCCCAATACTATGTACTGGCATGGAATCGCGGCTCTTGATGCCGCGGCAACCCTTATACTTGAAGAAGGCCTCGAAGCGGTTTTTAAAAGACATCGACAAGCCATGGAATATTGCATTGGCCGTGTCACACAGATGGGCCTCGAACTCTATGCCGCCCCTCACGCGGTTAAATCGCCATCAGTCACGGCGGTTAAGCTGCCAGCCAACACCGACTGGGCACAATTCGACGCCAGCTGTCGCAGCAAGGGGTTGGCCATTGCAGGCAGTTACGGACCGCTGGCCGGCCATGTTTTTCGAATCGGGCATATGGGGTCTCAGGCCGATATCAGGTTGCTTGAAACCGGCATGAACATTCTTGAATCAGTAATCTGAACTTATGAACAAACTTACCACAGGGGCTTACTACTATCCAGGCTGGCATGGCTGCAAGGTTCGCGATGCTTCGTTTCCGCGAGGCTGGAGCGAGTGGCAACTCGTATACAACTGCAAACCTTCTTTTGATGGTCATGAACAGCCAAAATTGCCTCTCTGGGGCGCCGAAAACGAGGCAGACCCTGAAGTGTTCAGCAAAAAGCTTTATACGGCCGCAGAATACGGGGTAAATCTCTTCGTTTTTGCATATTACTGGTCAAGAGGCAAAAGACTGCTTGAAGGAGCCCTCAAGGATGGGTTTTTAAAAAGCAGGGCACGCGGGCGCACTGATTTTGCATTGATGTGGGCCAATCGCATGCCACGAAAGGTAATGCCCGTCAAAGATGCGGCCGCACGACTCATTGATCCGACACGCCTGGTTTACACTGATCCGGCTGATTTTCTTGATTTTATAGACTTCATCGCCGGGAATTATTTTGTCGAGCCTGACTATTACAAAGTTGACGGCGCATCTTATCTCAGCATTTTCGATACGGCCTTTTTTATCAGACAGCTTGGGGCAGAACTTGCCGCCGAAACTATCAATAAAGCAAGAAAAATGCTGGCCGGACGATCGATGAAACTACATCTGGCAGCAATAGACCCGATACCCGAGCATCAGCCACTGCTCAAAAAAATTGGTTTCGACAGTGTAACACACTATGTGTTTCTTCCTGACTGGAGCGGCGATTATTTACAAGACTACAACACCTGCGCAAACACTCGCGTCTCTCAATGGCGACACTACCAGAGTGCAACCGGTCTGCCTTATGTGCCTTCGGTAACTCCCGGCTGGGATGCCAACCCACGAGCGACTGATTACGGCAAGGAAAAGCCCCAAAAATACCCATGGTCACCGATCTTAACCGGCACAAGCCCAGAAAACTTCGCCGATTTTCTGGCTCAGGCAAAAAAATTCGCCTGCGAAGAATCTACGTTTTTGCACCCGATGCTGATGATTTCTTCCTGGAACGAATGGAGCGAAGGGCATTATCTCGAACCTGATCAAAAATATGGTTTCTCGTGGCTGGAAGCCGTCAAAAGGGTCTGTTCGCATGGATGAACGCTGGCCGTTTTTTACCACAGATCTTGAATTAACCAATGTATGCGGCCAGAATTGCATTTTCTGCCCACGCGACAAAATGTCACGCCCAGAGGGTTTCATCTCAAGAGAGCTTTTTGCCGCTCTGGTGCCCCAGCTCGCCGGGATTGATTCTCGCGTGACGCTGTGCGGCATGGGTAACCCGTTGCTACACCCGTCTCTACCTGAAATAGCAGACATATGTCAGGCAAACAATCTTAAATACGGGCTCACTATTCAGGCCCCGGCATTATCACCAGACAACATAAACAGAATCAAAATGCTGGCACCCGCATTTATTGAGATTTCTTTCGCAACACTTGATAAAGAACTGTTTGCTCAAATCTACCCGGGTCAGAGGCTTGAAGATTCGCTACATGGCGTTGAAGCGCTTGCCTGCGCCAGAAAAAGCACCAGAGGCATGGTCGTCGTCGCTGTGAGAACAGAACGCGAAAAACTTTCTCAGCAGGAAATTGAGAATTTCTGGGCAGAGAAAAAAATAACCTGCCGACAACCGCTCTGCCACTCTCGCGGAGGGCACCTTTCCGAAAAGGGTCTTGTTCTTGCGAAACCCTCGCAAATATTAAGATGCGGCCTATTTGCAACGCATTCGTTTATTACCTGGCAGGGCAAACTGCTTGCCTGCTGCCATGATCTGGCCGGCGACACCGAAATTGCCGACCTCAACCTGGTCAGGGTAAAAGAAGCGGCCCAGCGCAAGATAGAGATAATGCAAAACCAGATGCCCTATAATCTTTGTTTAAAATGCGATGAACCAACAGCTCACCGACCTGTTCCCGAACGACCTTTTCCCGAATCTGAAAAAGCCAGAAGCAGATATTTAAAACACAGCTGCCAAAAGCCGCAAGCGTAGACAATTATTCACATTACAACATCTTGAGCCGCGAAGCACTTTGATGATAATCTAAAGGTAAGAAAAATATGGATTTGAAGCTTTTTAAAATAGACCAGCTCGAATTGCTGCTGCCGCCATCTCTGGTGGTAGTCCCAGATGCTCTGCAAAAAAGCATTGCCGAACAGGGCGTAATAGTTCCGCCGGTCATCTGCGGCAAGACTGTCTGCGATGGGCACAGACGCCTTATCGCGTGCAAAAAGAACGGCATAGAAAGTTTGTTCTGCTTTGAAGTCAGCGGTTCTGCGGGGCTGCTGTTTGCAGAACTCAACAGTAATCGCGAATTAAACGCTTTTGAAGCGGCAGCGGTCTGTTTTCGGCTTGACGAGAACGAGCAGGCAGCTTTTTTGCAACAAACCGGCATTTCAGAATCGCCACAGATGCGCAATGTACTGAGTTATATCGCCACCGAAATACTCCCCTGCCCCGACCTGCTTAACTTTTCTATGCCGGTCAATATCTGGCGCGAACTCGCACATCTCGGCAACGAAATAAACCGCTACGCCAAGGCTTTGCTGACCCTTCCCGGAACGGTTTCCGAAAAGCGTTCGATCGCCTCAATGCTTCGTCAAGCTCATCGGCGCCACGAACTGCCCGATTCATTACCCGGAAGCACCGCCCCGGAAATACTTGCAAATATGCAAAAAATAGCGCAACCCCGTCGAACCGGCGCTCTCGAAAAATATGAGCATGCAGTCAAAGGTGCGCAACTTCCGCACGGAGTCACGCTGAAAATAGACCCCACATTCGCTCAGCCCGGCATTCAACTTACCGTTCATCTTACCCGCAACGCAACTGAGAAACTTGTCGATGCCCATAGGGCTGTCAATGCCATTTTTGCAGAGGTCGAAGAGCTTTAATATGCTTGAATTCAAGAATCTCTATATTGATTCCGAAATTATCGACCTGCCCCTTGCGCAACAGATACGCGACAAAGTGTCCTTTCAGAAACTGCACCAGATCAGCGGCGAAACACACCCTGGCAATGGCCTTCTGCTTACGCGCAATCATGGCGCCTTTATCAAGCCCTGCCCCGGCCAAAAAGGCAGCGTTTGTTGCGGCTACTGGGTTGTAGAATGGGGCATGGGCTGCCCTTTCGAGTGTGAATACTGCATAATTCAAAATTATACGCAAGCTGGCGACATCACCCTTTTTCTTAACTGGGAAGACTGCCACCGTGAGATTGTCGAGCTGAGAAAAAGGCTCAACGGCCCAATACGCCTGGGCACCGGTCAGTTCGGCGACCCGCTGGCTCT
>SABV01000148.1 GCA_009928855.1 Erysipelotrichia bacterium
TGAATTGACAGGGCTGTTGTTGAAAATCAGAAATTCAATTCTTCGTCTTTAAGCTTTTTTAAGACTGATTCTAGACGCTGTTGGTCGCTTAGACTGACAGCGTCTTCTAGTTTTATAAAAGCGTGCGAATCATTTTTAAGCTTGTTTATCAATACCAGAAGGGTTTCTATCTGCAGTTCGCCCCAGAGAGGCCCTTTCTGGTAGTCGAGTGCGATGGCATTATCAAGAATAAACACTCCGAGCTCGTTCAGGCAACCATCGGCAAAATGGAGGTTGCGCACCATAAAGTGAAATGGTCTTGCCGTATTTTCGCAGACCATTTTAGCCGGATTTTCGACATTGTCGATGCGCATTTCGCAACCGGCTTCAAGATTAAAAAAAGATGGGTTGCCGATAAGAAAATCTGTGTGCCGGCGAATAAGCAGATACCCGTTTATCACTTCTGCCGCAGAAAGGTTGCAGATGCAGATTTCGGGAAAAGTACCGTCGTCGGTGTCGAACATTTCGTGTATTTCGTTCCAGAGCCAGCCCATATATCTTACCTATCGGCATTCAATTCTTTTATCTCTGTTTTTTCATTATTTAGTATGCCGGTTGGTGATCCTGATTCCATATGATTTTTTAAGTTTCTATCTAAACAATTTATACTGAAAATACTTGAGATTCCAGAGCAAAAGTGCCAAGATCATAAAAATGATGAATGAACAGAATACGCCGTGCAAATGGCAGAAAAAACTATTTAATTACCTTAACAGCATCAAAACAAAATTGATAATAAGCTTTTTGGTGATTACATTGTCGCCGCTCGTTTACATAAGTTCTGTAATGCTTATAAACGCTTCTGATGGGCTTCTTAATGTTATAGTAAAGAACTCTCTCGCTCATGCACGCAAAGCCTCTATAGATTTGAACCGATTTGTCGCCCATCAGGTCGAAATCGTCCAAATTCTGACCAGAAGCGAGGCGGCGCTTGATAAGGATATGAGGCATTTTGAGTCGCTGATTCGTGAACACGACAATCGTCATCTATCAATCGAAAAAATTTATGTGACTGATTTCAAGGGGCAGGTTCTGGGCGTTTCCAATGCGAATCCGATAAATCAAAAAATTGATGCTGCCGCCTTGAATGCGATTCTTCAGAAACGTGACTATATTCTGCAAAACTTCTTTGGAGTTTCGGGGCGACGATCTGTTGCCATGATTTCGAGGTTGAATGACAGACAGGGAAATACTTATGCTTTGCTGGTAATAGAGCTTAATCTGCTACAGCTCGCTACAATCGTTTCTGAGAATGTTGTTGGAAACAGCACTCGTGTTTATCTGCTCGATGATCAAAGCCAGATTGTGTTCGCTTTTCCGGCATTAAACCACCGGGATGACGTAGAAATCATGAAGCCAAAGATTACTGCTTGTGAATATGGGGTTTTTGCTGTTGAGGGAGACTCACTGTCGCAACCCCTTTTGTCGTCTTTTTTGCCGGTTGTTGGTCTTGGCTGGAAAGTTTTGCTGGTACAGGATCAGCAAGAAGTTTATTTGCTCGTCAGCACTTTTCAGACTAACCTCTACTGGATTTTGTTTTTGACAATCATTGTGGCTGTAATAATAGCATTGATAATATCTCAGAATATCGCATTGCCTATTTTGCAGGTTACTAGAGGAACGAACGAGCTTGCCGCCGGTAAATACGATGTAAGAATAAGTGTTTCAAATACAGATGAAGTTGGCCAGCTGGCGAGTAATTTTAATTTTATGGCTGACAGTCTTGCCGGAAAAATGGAAGAACTTCGAGCTGCGTATGATGAGTTGCAAAAGCGTGCCATGACGATTGAGCAGAATAATGTCGAGCTTGACAGAAAAGTTTTTGAAATCGGCACTCTTTACAAGATTGGGCGGACAATGGAAGAAGTCGGCCTGGATATGGAACGCCTGCTGGACGTTATTATAGATAAGGCTATCGAAGCGGCCGGCGCTAAACATGGTTCTTTGATGCTTCTTGATGACAACCAGGAAATGCTTGAGCTGCAAAGGGTGCGAATATGGGACGAGTTATCCAGTAAAACACTTTCTATAAATGATTTTAAGCGCAACATAAATATCAGACCCGGAGAAGGCATTGCCGGAAAGGTTTTGCAGACAGGGCAAATGCTTATTATTAACGATCCCGACAACTATCCTGATTTTAAGCCTTATGACGATGATAGCAAGCGAATTGAACAGATATGCTGTATTCCGTTGAAAGTCAAAAATATGACTTTCGGGGTTATCAACATTGTTAATCGCAAAGATAATGGTGATTTTGAAAAACGTGATGCTGAACTTTTGCAGACCATGGCCAACCAGGCAGCTCTTGTGCTTGATAATACCAAACTCTTTAAACTGGCTATTACTGATGGTTTGACAGGCCTGTTTCTTGTAAGACATTTTAAGATCAGGCTTACAGAAGAAGTGAAGAGAGCGCGTCGTTATAATAAGATTTTTTCGGTTTTATTTTTTGATATAGATCATTTTAAAAAGTTTAACGATACCTATGGTCATCAGGTAGGGGATGAAGTGTTAAAGCAGGTCTCTGCTATTTTTAGGGCTTCATTGCGCGAAGATATCGACGTGGCAGCCCGTTATGGCGGAGAAGAGATGATAGCTCTTTTGCCCGAGACAGATACACATGGTGCCTGTGTCGTTGCAGAGCGCCTGCGTAAAGCGATTGAAAGCCACGAATTTGCGGGGTATGAAACGCCGCTGCATGTGACAATCAGCGTTGGTATTGCAGAATTTCCTGTGCATGATTTAGAGCCGCTTGCATTAATAAAGAAGGCAGATACCGCCTTATATGAGAGCAAAGCAAAGGGGCGTAACCAGACTTCTGTTTATTCAGAGCAAATGGGAGTGGTATCAGAAAAATGAAATTGAATTCAATCAAAAATGGCGTCTGGCTGTTGGCAGCCTCAATGTTGGTGATGCCGCATTTATTATTTGCTGTCGGTGGTTCTTTTCAAATAGAACGAATGGTTACATTTCTTGCCCTTGGAACCGGCGCTACTACAGGTACTTATTTTCCTCTTGGCAATGCGTTCGCCAACGTCTGGACCACCGGCGCCGGCAATATAAGTGTAATGTCTCATTCTACAAGAGGTTCAGTTGATAATATTCAGCTTTTACGGCGCCACGAACTCAATCTGGGCATTGCCCAAAGCGATACTGTCATGTCGGCTTTGAATGGAACCGGTTCTTTTTCTGGCGACCCATATAAAGAATTGAGAGTTTTAATGGCTCTTTACCCGGAGGTTGTTCAAGTTCTGGTTAATGCTGATTCTGGTATTAACGAAATCGGGCAGTTGCGTAATCACAGAGTTATTGTCGGCGCTCCTGGTAGTGGCAATTCTCTTACATCTTTCGAAATTCTTGCCGCATGCGGGGTTGCCAAAGATGAGTTTACGCCCGTTTATATATCCTATGATGAGGCGATTCAATCAATGGAACGGCGTGATTGTGACGCGGCGATCATTATTGCCGGTATTCCTACCAGAGCTATAAGTGAATTGCAACTTCGCATCAAAACCCGCATGCTGACGTTTCCCAAACAGGAAATAGAGAGATTAACTGCGGCTTTGCCATATCTTTCTCCCCTGTCTATAGCACCCGGGGTTTATTCGGCACAACCAGAGACTATCGATACTATTGCGCTTACCGCAGTGCTCGTAGCTGATGCGAATTTGCCTGAAAATCTTGCTTATCAGCTCATTCAGGGGATTTTTGACAATATCGGGTATTTGCAGAAAATGCATGAAAGGGCTTGCGATATTTCGATTGAAACGTTTCTGAATGGAGTTCCGGAGACGGCTATTCACCCCGGCGCCCAGCGGTTTTATTCTGAATACAGGCGGGCTGAGTAAACCACAAAGTTTGCTTTCAGCCAGATTTTGTGGGTGTCTGGTTAAGAATTGTATATTCTTTGATTTCAAAAGCTGCAGTAATTTGATCAATCAAGCTTTCGCGAATTACCACCACCAGGTCTATCTGTGCTTCAATTAACGCACGCAAAATGTTGCAAAAGCCATCACCACGTAGTTCGAGCGGCCCGACTTCATCCAGATAAAACTTTTCGGCTCTTTTGAGAATAGCGTTTTGCGCGATCTGGTGAGCAAAAACAAGGCCAGCACTGCTGAAGCTGAAGCGTTCGCTGAGTCGCGTTGCTTCTTTCCAATCTGGGGGAATGTGATCAGGGGTGCGGATAAATGGGCAGGTGGTGCCGGTGGGCAGATGTAGCAGGTCGTAGCCAATGTGTTGCCCGTCGAGCCATGTTTTTTTGCAGGCGAAGCCGTCTGCTTTTGGGTGATGCTGAAAATCACGCAGAATCCATGAGGTTTTGCCACTGTTTATGGGGCCTGTGAGCAGATAAATCATTTGTTCAATATTTGAAGCCAGCTTCTGGCTGCGACAGAAAAACCATGCTCGTCGTTACGTGGAGCGCCTTTAAACCGCTGGCGCATATCTGCCGGCGAGTTTTCGACCACGAAAGCATGTTGGGTCCATTCCAGCATTGCGAGGTCGTTGTAATCGTTGCCGATGCTCATCGTATGGCATCGGTCAATGCCAAGATGGCGGCACAACCAGCTTGCTGCTTCACCTTTTGATGTTTGCCCGGGAAAAACTTCTATCCAGACGTGTTGCCCATCAATTGGCGAAGTGGTGCGGATAATACTGAGGTGGGCGAATTTGTTGCGCAGGTCGTCTATTATTTCAAGCCCGTTTAACGATATGGCTAAAAACTGCGTCGCTCGCGAAATATCGCGATAATTGCCCTGCATTGCGAAGTCTTTTAAATATTTCAGGCGCGATAGAAGGTCAGGAGTCGGGTTTGGAGAGGCATACCAGTGAAAACGGTGATTTTCCGGGATCGGGTGGTGAATGGAAAAATCTATGCCGCAGCCCAGGAAGAACTCAGCAAGAGCATGTATGTCTGCCTCTTGCAGTTCGTGACTGCATATTACATTGTCATCTGCAAATGAGCAGATGCCGGCGCCTGTAGAAAATATAAGGTAATCGAACGGCAGGTTATGGGGCACTACCTCACGCGATGAGTGGAGAGTCCGACCGGTGGCGGCTACCCTGATAACACCGTTTTGCCCCAGATGATGCAGAGTGTCGAGATTAGTCGGGCTTATTTGTCCGGCACTGTTCAAAAAAGTGCCGTCAAGATCGGTGAGAACCATGCCATTGTGCATTAACAGCTACTCCTGATCAAGCAGTTCAAAACTGCTGGGCCTGAAAGGAGCATTCAGATTGGGCAGAACTTTTTCGAGAAAAATGCCCGCTCTGGGGTCGTGATTGTGCCCATAGGTCGCTCTTACTGCTGTCGAAATAAACTGTACTGCCCGGTCAAGAGCCACGGGCAGGCTGTCGCCCTGCAGCAGGCAGCCGGTGACAACGCTGGTAAATGTGTCACCTGTTCCCGGGTAATGTGCGGGGATATAATCGCATTGTACTTTCCAGTAGCGACGGTCGAGTCGGTTGTAGGCGTATACAAAGGTCTGTTTTTTACGATCTGACTTGTTTACGTTGGTGATGATAACTATTTTGGGGCCCTGTTCGCTAAGCGCTTTGATAATTTTTTTCAGCTCGGTTTCGTTCATTTTTTCGCTGTATTTTATATCAAGCAAAGCGCAGGCTTCGGTCAAATTAGGAGTTATCACATCGGCACGCGAAATAAGTGTTTTCATTTCGCTGACCATGTCGGGAGTCATTGAGTCATATAATTTGCCTTCGTCGCCCAGAACCGGGTCTACAACTACCAGTTGCTGTGGCTTTCTGAAGTGATCGATAAAATCTTTTACGATTTCAATCTGTAGATGTGAACCGAGAAAGCCGCTGTATATGGCGTCAAAAGTGATCTGCAAAGATTTCCAGTGTGCAATAAAATCGCGCATATGCTCAGTCAGATCGACTATTTTAAAGCCCGGCATCTCGGTGTTTGAAGAGAGCACCGCCGTGGGAAGCGGACATACCTGAAAGCCCATAGATGAGAGTATCGGGATAGCAACGGTCAGCGAGACTCTGCCAAAGCCGGAAAGATCGTGAATTGCAGCAATGCGTTTTATCGGATTTTGAAACATTGTTTTAGGGTCTGTTAATCAGGTAAGTGAGATTGCAGAAACCGGGCATGAGCCGGCAGCTTCTGTTACGCTGGCTTCATTTTCGCTGGCCACCGGTTTCTGAATTACTGTCGATTTGCCGTCATTCAGCTTAAAGACAGCCGGGCAGATCATTTCGCATTGACCACAACCAATGCAGATGTCTTGATCAACAAATGCTTTCATCAAGTGTTTCTCCTGTTTGACAATTTTCAATGCTTATTTTAACGCAATCGTTTGAATTGAGCCATAAAAATAGAAAAATCAATTCGTTTCGGGTTATAGTTAGTTTTGTGATTGGGCAGCGGGTGCGAGCCCGATTATTTCAAACAGAATGATATGGAGATACAGATGTTTAACAAACTTATGCTGTCATTGCTGCTGGCTTTTTTAATTTTCTCGAATGGAACCATGTATGCCCAACAGCAGGCTGAAAAAAAGGTTGCGGCTAAAAATATGGTCGTTGACGAGTCTATAGAGCCAGCTGATTCTTACAAACTTCTGGTTAATGGTAGTGAATACGAGATTTTTGCCGGTAAAGATACTGAATTGCCCCTTAAACTTGATAATCCGAAAATCAGTCTTAAGCTGGAGCCCTTTAAAACTTTCAACTACGGTGGAATTTATTTGCAGTATCCGAGGTATTATACCTTTGAAGCTGATCTGGCCGATAAAGAAGCCAGTTTTTGGAATCTTTCGGGCAAACAGTCTATTCTTATGATTCAGAAATACCCGGCTGAGATGGATCATAAGATTATGGCGACCATGCTCAAACCGCGTTTTGGCGAAGAAAATACCACCGTTGGCGAATGTTCTATGAATCTGAATGGCATCGTTACAAAAGGCTCAAAGGTAGTAGCCAGCATTGGTGGCAGCAGTATTTCTCAGGAAATATTTTCTTTTAAGCTCAATTCGGGCTCATTGCTGTTGATTCTGCAAAACGCCCTGAACGAAAAGGGCGAACCATCTGAAGAAGGGCAGATTCTCCGCGAGTTGCTTACCAGCACTTTTAAAATTCAGACTGCCGGTTAAAACTTTTTCTGAAATAAAAAACCGCCTGAGATAAGCCCCAGGCGGTTTTTTTTGTTTCTGTCGGTCTCAGTCGATGGTGTGTACAACCATTCCTGAGCGCAGTTTTGGTTCAAACCATGTTGATTTTGGCGGCATGACTTCGCCGCTGTCTGCTATTTTCATCAGCTGTTCAATTGAGGTCGGAAACATTGCGAAGGCAACGACAAATTTTCCGCTGTCGACGATCTTTTCGAGCTCTTTGACACCCCTTATTCCGCCGATAAAGTCGATGCGTTTGTCTGTGCGCGGGTCACCGATTCCAAGGATCGGGCTGAGCAGGTTGTTTTGCATGATTGAAACATCGAGACTGGCAACCGGGTCTTTAATATCGAATGTGCCGGGCTTCGCAGTGAGTTTATACCAGGTGCCCTTAAGATACATGCCAAAAGTGTTTTCTGCAGAGGGTTTTTTGTATTCCTGTTTTTCGACGGTGAACTTTTCTTCGACTTTTTTAATGAATTCAGCTTCGCTGAGACCGTTCAAATCATGAACGGCACGATTGTAATCCATGATGAACAGATGATTGTGCGGAAAAACGACTGACATGAAGAAGTTATATTCTTCGTTGCCGGTATGTTTCGGGTTTTTTTCGGCGCGCACTTTTGCAACTCGAGCGGCTGCTTGCGTTCTATGGTGGCCGTCGGCAACGTAGAGAGCCGGAACCTGAGCAAATTCTGCCGTGACTTTTTTGTTCCATTCTGCGTCTTTTACGACCCAGAGAACGTGTTGAATTCCATCTTCAGAGGTAAAATCTATGTCTGCCGGATTTTTAATGATCTGGTCAACCAGAGCATTTATCGATGCCCGGGCAGGGTAGGTGAGAAAAACCGGGCCGGCATTGCAGTTGGTCATATCAACGTGTTTAAGTCGATCTTCTTCTTTGTCTTTGCGAGTAAATTCATGACGTTTAATTTTGCCGTCCCAGTATTCCTGGGCACTGCAGCAGCACATAAGTCCGATCTGAGCGCGACCGTTCATGACCTGTTTGTATATATAAAAACAGGCTTCGGCATCACGAACCAGCCAGCCTTTTTGCTGAAACATCTTGAAATTTTCGACGGCTTTGTCATAAACGCGTTGGTCATAAAGGTTGATTCCGGGTTCGAGGTCTATCTCAGGCTTGTTTATGTGCAGAAATGACTGAGGGTTGCCTTTTGCCAGTTCACGGGCTTCATCAGAATTGATGACGTCATAAGGGAACGAAGCCAGTTTGTGAGCGATGTCTTTTGAGGGGCGCAGACCTTTAAAAGGGCGTACAATTGCCATTTTCCTTCTCCTTGAAGAGTGATATCTGATGAAGGAATGCTAGCAATACAACTGAGAACTGTCAACTTTTGTAAACTCTGAATTTTGCATTTTATTTTGAGTTGCAATTAGTGACTTCGGCAATCGGCAAAAGATAAACTTCGTGCGGTTTAGATGGATTTTGCCGATCCGACAGTCTTTATAAAGTTTTAAGCGAATCGTTGCCATCTCGCGGTAGGAGGGTGCCCGGTTTGGGAGCCCTCGTTGTTGCGGTCAGACATGCCATGATTCAGTTCTTTGTTGCTTTCAATAAGCCAGCGCTGGAAAAATACAAGAATGCTGAGGTCCATCATAACACTCCTCCTTTCGTAAAGTTAGAACAG
>SABV01000149.1 GCA_009928855.1 Erysipelotrichia bacterium
GGGCAGACCGAAAGTAAGGTGCCCAAAAGTGTTGTCTGCTGTAATCGGGGTAGGGGGCAGGTAATCCCAGACAACGAGGTCAGGGGCTGCGTCTTCTTCTATAGTGCCAACTTTCTTTTTAAAAAGCTTGCTGGCCAGTCTGGGGCCGTTGACGGCAAACATTTTCCAGGCTTCACCGTATATTTTGCGGGGGTCCTGGGCCTGGTGCTTGTGCAGAATGTTGGCAACCATGAGGTCTTCCAAGGGGGAGGCAGACATACCATCGGTGCCAAAGCTGACGTTAAGTTTTTCTTCCATCATTTTTTCGAGCGGCGAACAGCCGACTGCGTTATTCATGTTTGAGCGCGGGTTGTGAACAACATTGGTTTTGGTAAGCGCCAGCGTCTGAATATCGTGTAAATCACAATGAACGCCATGAACGAAAATACTGTCAGGGCCGGTCAGATTGAACCGGTGCAGGCGATCTACAACTGAGCGGTAACCGCGGTTAAGTGCATCCTGGTTGTCAGATTTGTCTTCGGCAACATGAATATGCACGCCGGTATGCAGTGCTTTCATAAGTTCAGCGGCTCTTTCGAGGGTAGTGTCGCTGAGCGTGAAGCTGGCATGCAGGCCAATCATGCCGGTTATATCCGGCTCACTTTCGAGCTTAAGACCTCTGATAAAATTGGCGTTTTCTTCAAAACCGGCATCACAGCGCTCAAAACCGTCTCGGTCACTGATTTCATAGCACAGACTTCCGCGCAGACCGCATTTTCGGAAAGCGTCACGCAATGTTGACAATGAGCCGGGTATGCAATTCGGACTTGCGTGGTGGTCGATCAGGGTGGTTACACCGTTTCTTACGGCATCAAGCAGCGGAATCATTGCGGTCAGATAAAGATCTTCTTTAGTGAGAGCTTTATCAAGGCGCCACCACAGACGTTCAAGTATCTGCACAAAATTGGTCGGAGGAGCGTCTTTAAGGGCGATACCGCGTGCAAAGGTCGAGTAGAGATGCATGTGAGTGTTAACGATACCGGGCATCAGCAGGCGCCCTTTTACGTTTTTAACCTTGGCTTTTGGAAATCTCTGCTTAAGGTCTTCAGTTGTGCCTACAGCGTGGATCTTTTTTTCATCGTAAGCGACTGCGCCATTTTCGATAACTCTGTGGTTTTCACCAAGGGTAACTACGGTAGCATTGCCGATAATCTTCATCATTCAACCTCATTTTCTGGGTGTGTTTTAATGCCTCTCTGAAGCTTAAAAAGGTTAACATAACCAGACAAATATTGGCAACGATTAAGTATTGAGTTAGACGTTTACGTTCAGAGCCGCCGAATTTATCAGTTCCATCAGCTCGTTTGTAGAAATCCGCCCGGCAATATCGCTGCCGTCGAGCAGACCGTCAGCCAGATCGCGTTTGCGATGATGCAATTGAACTATCTTTTCTTCAATAGTGTTGGTGGTAATGAGGCGATAAATAGTGACAGGGCGAGTTTGCCCGATACGATGGGCACGGTCAGAAGCCTGATCTTCTACAGCAGGATTCCACCATGGATCAAGGTGAATCACGTAATCGGCAGCAGTCAGGTTTAACCCCAGACCACCGGCCTTGAGACTTATGAGAAAAAAGTCGCCGTTGCCTGCCTGAAAATTATTTATGGCTTTCGTGCGTGATCTGACAGGGGTAGAACCATCCAGATACTGGTAAGATATACCTTTCCGGTCAAACAGTTCGCGCACAAACCCGAGATGATCAACGAACTGGCTGAAAATAAGTGCTTTATGGCGGTTATCCTGAAGCTCTTCGACAATGCTCTCAAGCAAAGAAAGCTTTGAACTGGCAATTTGCAGCTCAGGAGCTACCAGCGAGGGATTGCAGCACAATCGGCGTAATTTCATGATTTCGGCAAGTACAATCATCGGCTTGCTGCCGGGAGTGCCGTCAATGCCGGCAATGCGATCAATAGCACTGCGTCTCACACTTTCGTAAAGAGCAATCTCATCCTTGCTGAGATCGACCTGCAATGTGATTTCGGTGCGCGAAGGAAGATCTTGAAGAACCTGACTCTTGGTGCGTCGTAGAATAAACGGCTGAACAAGCCGCTTTAGACGATTTTGAGCCTGCTTATCACCCATGTTTTGAATCGGGTTTGCATACTTTTCGTTGAATGTGTCGAGAGAGCCCAGCAGCCCTGGGTTTAAAAAACGAAAAAGATTCCAGAGTTCGCCAAGATGGTTTTCTACCGGAGTGCCCGTCATCAGCATTTTAAAACGTCCACGCAGTGTCATGGCGGCTTGCGAACGGTTAGTCGACATATTCTTTATAGCCTGTGCCTCGTCAAGTACAACAGTTGCCCAGTCTATTTCGGCAAGCGAAGCGATTTCGTTTTGCAATATGCCGTAACTGCAGATGACCAGATCATATGGAGCGAGATGCCTGAGAACACTCTGGCGGTCGCATTGTCCGAATAGAACCGGATTAAGAGTCGGCGCAAAACGCCTGGCTTCAGTATACCAGTTCATGCAGACAGATGTGGGTGCAAGCACAAAGGTCGGGCCCTCGGCAGCACGGCTCAGAATCAGCGACAGTGCTTCGACTGTTTTTCCCAAACCCATATCGTCGGCCAGACAGGCACCCATGCCAAGATAAGCCATGCGACTGAGCCAGAAAAAACCTTCAATCTGGTATTCTCGCAATTCAGCCGTCAGAGTAGAGGGAATCGTAAAATCCATGGATGCTGCTGTTTTAAAGCGCTTCAAAGATTCATGCCAGCGCTTGTCAAAATCAATTTCCGGAAGGTCTGCCAGAAGATTTTCCATGGCCGGAATGGTTGTCTGATGAAAACGACTGCTGCCACCGCTTGTTTCGGTAAAGCTGCGCAGATCATTGATACGGCGTCTGAAATCTTCAGTAATCGCGAGAAACTGGTCTTCACCAATAGATATAAATCTGCTTTTGCCATCATATAATTTGAGCAGGCGCTGCAGATCAAGCACATGGTCTTCGGCCACCGGCAATTCACCCTCGAGTTCAAACCAGTCATGGTTGCCGGCTATTTTAAACTTGAAGTTGTCGAATTTTGCGGCCGTCACTTTTGTTTTTTTATGGTTTTCTGGCCATTCAATGCATAGCTTTTCTACCTGTTGAAGCTCAAGCAACAGTTGCAATGAATCATCGGCAGCTACAAATTCTCCACAAAAATCTGCTTTTTCAAGCCCTTCTATTGACGGACATTTGAGAATAAGCTCTTCTGCCGATGTTTTTTCTTCTTTAAAATTTCTTTTTGCGTGCAGCTTCTGCCCTGATATTTCCGCAAAAACATCCTGCATTCCAAGCCCGGGCAAAAAGTTTGGTCCTTTTTCGCCAAAGGGCTTAACGCATAGTCTGATTTTAAGGCCATCGCCGAGCGGTTCGAGCTGAGCGTAAATGCTGGCGTCAGCCGATATTGAAGCAATAGGAGTAAGGTTCTCTGTGCCTTCTACGCTGGTGTGAACTGGCATCAGCGGACTGAGGCCTGCTATGGTTGTTTTAAGCTTGTTGAGCGCTGCTGGCGGAAATTTGGCATGATTCTCAATAATTTTTGCAACCTTCAGCTGTATTTCTGTAAATTCAAAAACTCTCAACCTGAAGTCGGTTTCTTGAATAATGGTAATTCGCTGGCCTGTGCATGGGGGCTGAAAAACAAGCTGCAGGTTTTTTCCGGTTTCACTCAGAAGCAATACCGGCTCACCACGAAGAATTTCTATTGACCGTTGCGGCGCGTCGGTAAAAAATACGCGCGGGTGGCCGACTAAAGCCAGAAAAACTCGCCAGTCTTCATCTCTGGTCGCCCAAGGCCGCACTGCTCGCATTGCCTGAAAAATATTCTGGTCGTGCTGAGTATAAAAATCCGGGTAAGGCCTCAAACCGTCATAATAGCGATCAGAGTCGATAATTTTACCAACTGACCAGCGCCCTGATTTAAGTTTGGCCTGTTCGCGGGCATGCAGAGAAAAATGTCTGGGCAAAGACAGACTCAACTCCCATATGAGCCGAGAGTTGCCTTCTTCATAGCTGTCTGAAAGATTCAAAGTCGAATTTATGGCTTCCAAAACTGTTTCCCAGGGCGATAACTGCTCGACCCGGTCAGCCAGCGGCAAAAGAAGATTTTTTTGCCATTCATCCAGAAATTCGTGCTCTCCTTCGCTTAGCTGTATGCCTATGCGACTTTTCAGCTGAAGTCCTTCATATGCGGGCCATAAAAAAT
Organism: Erysipelotrichia bacterium; assembly: GCA_009928855.1. Taxonomy (GTDB): domain Bacteria; phylum Muiribacteriota; class Ozemobacteria; order Ozemobacterales; family Ozemobacteraceae; genus Rifleibacterium. Next base: position 4,233 of record SABV01000149.1, read on the forward strand.
CATTTGCGGCTGCTGCCTCAATAGTTTTGTCGAGCAGCTGAATTAGTGACTTTACTTCAGCCCTGCCAAGCCAGTGCATGGCAAAACAGCCCAACCACGAGTTAAGCGGGCATTTAGAATTTGTTATGCAGGCAAGAATTTTGTCTTCGTTTATTTTGCCAGAGATTCTGACTTGATAAAGCTCTAAAAGATACCAGTAAAATGGCCTGAACAGCACAGGAATTTTTTCGAGGCGTTCACTATATTGGCCAGCTTCCTGTAAACTTTCGCGGCTACCCTCCTGGGTTAGAGAAATGAAATAGAAGGGGTCTGCAAGAGTTTGAAAAGTTACAAATCTTTTTCCCTTCTCTTTGCGTAAAACCTTGAGACTGTCACGAAAAACAGGCAGAGCAGCAGAATGACCATGAAACAGGTAAAGCAATAGCCCACGCAGGCCCCCGGCCTCAGGAGAGATCGAGCACTCGATGTAACTTCTGGCACGATCAAACTGACCGCACAAAATCAGATGTTCAGCCATAATATGCGCGCCATGGCGCAGGAAAATCTCTGATTTGAACCATCCGGGTTGTTTGAAATATCTGAATATATCACTGTTTTGCTCGTTAACAATTCTATCAAACGTAAAAAGATTGTAGTAATGAGCTTCTCGAAACATAAATATCTGCGAACTCTCTGGCAGACGCTGAAACCATGATTCGTTAAACGGCTCCAAAATTGCCACTGTCATTGGCACCATCTCTGGTTTCATGTGTTCCAGATAGCTGTAGCTCTCAGCCTCATCCAGAATAAAGCAACCAAGATAAACGTTCAGAAGCAGCTCACGCGTTTCACGACTTGAATATTGTGACATAAAGGCAAATTCAGAACTGGTAGTGAAGACTTTCATGGTCATGGCGAGGTTCTTATGAAAACCTTCCGCCAGGGGGTATCTGAAGGCCACCCGAAAGAAATTTTGAGAAAGAACGAAGACCGATGCCCCTCTTTGTGTCTCAAAGATTCCGCGGTCAGCGAGGCTCGTCAGAATGGCCAGCAGTTTTTCATGGTTAAAACTGCATGAAATTGCGAGTGCCCGGCAGAGTTTTTTCAGCAGCCACTCAAATTGATAAACGTCAAGCTCTCCGACGTGGAGAGCTTGAATGGAACAGAGCATTCTTTCGGTATCTGAAAGATTTGCAAAGACGGCGCTGTTACTGTTAAAGGCGTTTGTAATTTTATTCATCTTCAGGTTGTGGTGTAACTGTTTCCTTAGCTGTTAAATCAAATTACCGATGCATCAGTTTCTCTTTCTACAGAGGTTTGGGAGTCAAAATCAGCCGCTCCTGCTTTTCCTTCGGTCTTAGCTTTGGCTTTTTTGCCTTTGAAGAAATAGTAAGCCATTACAGCCAACGGTATTGCATAAAACCAGAAGAAAAATGTCGCGGGGCTTTCGATGCCAGGCGGCGTTGCTTCTGGCGCCCAGCGGTATCGGTCAAGGTTGTAGAGAATGCAGATAAGAGATGACCAGACAAAAAGAAAGTTTGGAATCGCTTCTGCCGCGCTCATCAGACCCAGTCCGTTCGTTCTGTCTTTTGTGAATGGGTAGAAAAGGTTGTTACCCATGAAGCCCGTAGAGTCTTCGATTATATGAACCATCGAGCCAAAAAGAATTATCAACGGGTAGAGCAGCCATCTTGGAATGCTGTAAAGTTCAGGGTGAGCACCTTCAGGAACGGTAAAGAAAGTTACAAGGCCAACCAGCAGAGCAATCAGAATACCGAGCGTAAAACTGTGCGACCAGGTGCGATGCCATGGCAAAAAAACGATCTCTATTTTGCCTGTCTCTCTTTTGACAAATTCAAAACATGGGCCGGTCATAATTGCTATCTGTGACTTTTTATCGAACTGCTGAAAAAACTGACTTTCAACTTTTACCCGTGCGCTGGCTTTTTGCGGGTCTTTTAGTTCGGTGCCGTCGAAGGGTATCTGACCAGTGTCTACAAGAGGGCCAATCTCGACGACAACTTCGCTTGTAGCCGAATCAAAGGCAAGAGTGTAGCTGCGCCAGAGGTTCGAACCTAATTGCATAGTGTGAAGCTGCACTGTTCCGCGGCCTTCTGTTTCGGCTTTTCTAATTGCCTTTGCCACTGTTTCAGCAATTTCGCGGGCATCAAGGTTGTCAGGGTCAGGTCTTACTTCGAAATCTGATTTGTGAAAGTATTTTGCGAATTTGAAGTCAAGGGTATCGGGCATGATCCCGAATATGCCGCCCAGGCAGAGAATAAAAGACTGCTCCTGAGAAGCCATGTGAACAGCCTGAGGAAAAAAGCTCGCAACTGCGATACCAGAAACAAAATGAGTGAAGCCTTTCATATCAGATCAACCCCAGCAGTCTTAATACTTCGTTTCCGTAACCCGCCATACTGAGGCAGACCGGAACCAGAAGAACACCCATCAGGTTCATTCTTCGCGCCTGAAACATTACCGGTAAAAGCCCGATTCCGGTTGAAACGGTCATAATGGCCATTCCTCCCCAGCCGGTAAAACTGTATACGCCGGGTATAACCAGCAAAAGGGCAATTACAGAAACCCAGTAATATTCAATCTTTTCAACAATTTTAATGCACATTCTGGTAAAAGGCATCAGTAATAAAAAAGCCATGCCGGCAGAGAAAAGCATCAGGCCGACAAACAGTGCATATTCTTTCATTGTCAACACCGAAACAACCGGTGTGACTATCCAGGCCAGGCCACCACGTGTGAGACTCAACCCCGGAATAAAAAACAGCAGAAAAGAGCCCACGTAGTAAACGGTCTTACATGTGCCATAAGACATTACAAACAGTCTGCCGTCTCTCTGAGCAGTCGCATGACCTGCCATCAGACCGCCAACACCGGCAGTAACAATCGGAACATAGGCAGCAAAAAAGCCGCCCAGAAAACCGCCAAAAGTGCCCCGACAAACAAGACCCCAGTCCAGTTCCATTGATTGAGCTTCGTGCTGTTTCGGTATTGAACCAATATTGATAATGTTTGTTATCAGCCAGGGAATAGCAAAAAGACCTACAAAAACCGGCGTAATGCTCTGAAAGGCAAAATCAACCGGAACCATGGTTTTGGCCATGACGATAAACCCCAGAATGCCTGAAAGAATGAACGTTGCCAGGCCTACGCCAAGAAATTTCCAGCCTTCAAGAAAATTTGCCCAGCAGCTTTCTGACTGGCTTATGCCCTTGGGCCATTCAGACAGAAGCATATAAGAAATTACAGCTCCGAGAATCCAGAACATGTGCGGACTGGTAATGGTTTTCAGGCCAGGCATGAAGAGCAGAAAAGCCGGCGCCATGATAGCCAGAAGAATTATGCCGCCAACAGCACCAACTCCTGTGAGAATTATAGATTCATAGCCTCTGCCTTTAGCCAGCCATGCGGCACTTGGCAGAATATAATACGACATGCTTTCGTCACCGGGACCGAAATAGGTGGCCGGAACGGTGTTAAGTATTGAGTAGCCTACGATCATGCCGATGCACAGAGAAATAAGCTGCATCGGCGCCATTGTAGCTTCGAATTTGAGAACCACAAGTAGAAAAATACCAATTACATTATAGATGTGAAGTGCGGGCAAAAACGAAATAAGAGCCGAAAACAGCACGCCAATCGCACTGAAATAAACTAAATCAAGATGCTCCGGGTGAAGAAGATACTCCAGAATTGCCATTATTCACCCTCCGTTGTGGTTGCATCACTGGCAGTAGAGACTCTTGAGATAACTTTAAAAGCGCCTTTGCGATTAACCTTGATCTCAAGCTTATCCTTGAAAGTTTCTACCTTGCCGGTCGCTTCGATCAAATCACCAGATTTAAGCTGCGGGTCTTCTTCCATGCAGTCTTTAGGCACCCATACCGGAAACCCGGATGCGCCATCGTCTAGATTTATAATCAGGCCGGTTCCAAAAGACTTTGTGGTTAAAACACTGCCGGTTACGTTAACAAAGCGCCCAAGCATTGAATCGTCAATCTTGTCGGCTTCTACATTCTTTACGGTCTCGACTTCGGGAGTCGTGCGTTTTATAAAGGCAATATGTTCGGAAGCATTTAGAAGCAGGCTGGGGGAGTCTTTCTGAAAGCGAACCTGCCCTTCTATTGAAACGATGTCACCCTTGTTTGGCACCAGATTTTTGGCTTCTATCTCTTTGGCAACCTTCGCGTAGGCTGATATGCGTATGGTCTGGCGTTTCGTATCGTCTCCCTGGGCTACCACAAAACCCAGTGAACCCCATTTGGGATGAATACCGTAGCTCTGGTCGACCACGCCTTGAATTCTGACGTGAGCGAAATTACTCAAGGGGCCGAGTTCAGAAATTTTAACCTCTTGTGTCTGAACATGCCGCGCAAAAAACAGCAACATGAGCAATCCAATAGTTGAAATTACCACCGAAATGACTTTAAACACCCTTATGGAAAGGCGCTTCTGAGTCAGTGCCTGGCAATAAGGGCATCTGGTGTAGATTCCGACAAATCGACCGCAACTCGGGCAGTGAGTTTCGTTGTGATATCGTTCTTCTTGTGTGGGCGTCTGAATTTTTTCCTGTTCCATATTTCCTCTG
>SABV01000579.1 GCA_009928855.1 Erysipelotrichia bacterium
GGCCATTGCATGGTTTTAGCGACACGGGCCAGAGCATTCAGTTCTACCCCCTCCAGCACTTCATTTTTAAATACCTGATAACCGGTGCGGTCGACGATATAGCCGATATGTTCTTTGACCATACACCTCAAAATATGGCGGTCAACATAGGCCAGCGTATTGCGAATTACCTGAACGACAACCTTTTCGGTAACCCGGTCTAGAAAAGGCATGGCCAGTCGTGGATTTTTCTTACCGGTGCGCCCCATGATCACCAGCCTGAAGAGCTTTTCCGGTCGTCGCGTCCATGCTGAAGTCGGGCATGCCAGAACACACTCGCCACAACCGATACAACGCCGATCATCGCGCAACACCTTCCCGCCGGTCATCTGCAAAGCACCGGTAACCTTGCGTCGGCAGGTATTTACGCAGGCCTCACAACCAATACACTGATCATAATCATACTCAGGTTCGCAGACGCCAATTATGCCAAAATCCTGCATGTGAGCCTTGATACAATCATTCGGGCAACCCGTTACCGCGATTTTCACATGAAAATCATTGGGAAAAACGGCTGCCTCAAGTCGTTGTGCCAATGCCGTCGTGTCAATATTCGCAAACGGGCAAACCCGATTGCCGATGCAGGCAGAGATATTGCGCATGCCGGCTGCCGGGTAACCAGACACAATATTCTCTATTTTTACGCCATGTTTAACTTCTAAAGAGGCGATAAGTTCAGACAGGGCCATATTAACCACAGCCATTTGCTCAAATGGTATATTGGGAATCTCAAACCCCTGCCTCGTAGTGATATGTACGGTACCGTCCCCGTATTTTTCGGCGATTGCAGCGATAGTTGACAGATGCGTGGCCTGCAGATGCCCCCCCGGCACGCGCACTCTTACGGCGGTAAAATTGCGCCGCCTGGTTATTCTGAAAGCATTTTTTGTTAAAGTTTTACGATTCAAATCAAGTGACATGTCGCTACCTCTCAATCAATAAGGGTCGAGGCATGTGAATAATTCATCACCGGGCCATCAACACACACATAGGTCGAATCAATCTTACAATGACCGCATTTGCCAAGCCCGCATGACATAAGACGTTCAAACGAGACCCAGATATTAACATCAGGAACCCCAAGCAGCCTGAGCTCTGCAGTGCTGAACTTCATCATCACCGGCGGCCCGACCACAACCACCTGAACATCATCTGCTGCGACAAGTTCCATTTTTCTGATGTGCTCGGTAACCAGACCTGTAGGGCCGATCCAGCCAGATTCAGGTTTATCAATGCTAACAATCATGTCGCATTTGTTCTGCCACTCCCTTATTTCTTCAGCAAACAGTATACCTGCTGCCGATTTGAAGCCAAGAATCAAACGCAGCGAACGCACCGGCAAGCGGCCATCGATACTCTGGTGAATCAGCGGCTTAACCGGCGCAACTCCTGAGCCTCCGGCAACAATGATCAAATTGCTGTCGCGCAACTTCTCAACCGGAAACCCAACCCCGTAAGGCCCTCTGATAAAAAGATTATCACCGGTTTTAAGTCCCTGCAAAGCATTAGTCAGACGGCCGACCGCCCGCACCGTAAATTGTATCCAGTTCTGCCCATAATTGCTGACCGAAATCGGCGCTTCGCCAATTTTTGGCAACGAAACTTGAAAAAACTGCCCGGG
>SABV01000150.1 GCA_009928855.1 Erysipelotrichia bacterium
AAAGCCCCTGTTTATCGGGGGCTTTTTTATTTCCAGTTTCTGAAGGGTATTTTTGAGCTGATAATTTCTACGGTTGGCAATTTAGTCGCCGTCAGAAATGTCGCCAGGCTATTGCACGCCAGCTCAATATGCGGAGAAGGGCCGACAATAATTTTTTTTATACTATGTCGGCCGTTTTCGTCTGCGATTTGAAAATTATAGTATGGAATCAGCGAATACTCGCCTTCGCGAAAAGCAAAGCAGGGCGACTTACTCGAAACCACAGAAGAAACGAGGCGCCATTCTTTTTCTTCTGAGAAGCTTTCGTCTTTGATGATTGGCGCCAGCTGACAAACACTGGTGTTAATTACCGAGAACATTTTGTCATGCTGTATAAATTTTTCAGTGCAAAATTCGCGACACCAGCTGTCTATGAGATACGAAACCAGCTCTATCTGCAAAGAAGAGCTATAAACACATGGCCAGAGAACAAAGTGTTGTCGCTTGGCGATGCGTGTGAGTTCTTTGAGATTAAACCCGATGGCGTAACCCTTGCCTTGATTTCCGTAGCCGCGCCACTGGCTGAGCAAATCGCCAGCTTCGCAAAAAGAGGCGATACAAATATGCCCCTGGTCTATATGCGAAAGATTGCGTCGAATTGAGTTCAGCAATTTTTTAAAAGCAGGGTTTTGAGCCCTGTCCGCCTGCTTTTTGAGCTCTCGCTCAAGCAATTTAAAGGTCAGAAGAACTTCATTTTTATCATTGAGAAAATGCACCTGCGTAGCCCACATCTCGCGTTTGGCGACGATCCCGAGAATACCCTTCTGAGTTGTGTAATGAAAAATGCTTTCAGGTGGCTGAAGCGGAAATACTGTTTGATAAAGATATTTTTCGAAATTCTCAAGCATGATTAAATCATTATCTGCGTTTTTAAGGCTGCGCCTTATTTTGCCACTTCTGTAAGATGTTTGTCCAGCACCAAATTTAAGAAGCCCGCCGAATCATAAGTTTAGCCGTATTTTTTTACCGTTCTCATTTTTGACCATTTTCTAAAAACATTGTTAAATTTTTGCTTGACTGAAAATTCGGGTTGCGCTATAATCCTACTCACGTCCCCCGCCGGGGTGGTGGAACTGGTAGACACGCACGTTTGAGGGGCGTGTGACGCAAGTCATACGGGTTCAAGTCCCGTCCCCGGCACCGATCGAATCCTCGTGAAAACGAGGATTCTTTCATTTTAGCTGAGTTTCAGCAGTTCTTGCGGTGAGGAATTCCGCGCCGATGAATAAAAGTATTCTTCTGGTTTGAAGCTTTTGTAATGCCGTGTTAGATTAGCTTCATGAACGCTGGTTCGAAAAAAATCAACAGAAGAAAATAATATTGAGAATCTGGTTATGACTGAAGCTTTTCTAAACCTTGATCTTAATTGTTTCCGCTTTCTAACTGCCGGTGAAAGGCAGAAACCATATATGCTGATCCTGGCATGTCTTTATCATGAGCGCCTCGAGCACCAGAGCCAGATTTTTCACGATGCTCTTTTCAGCAAACTGGCAGAACCTGTCGAAAAGGTTACAGGTTTTTATACTGATGCCCAGTTTCGCTCAGATATCGATCAACTGGTAGAGTGGGGAAACATCACCCGTAAGGTCGAGGGCCGTCGGGTTCGCTCGCTTTCCGATAACAGCTTGCGCCGGAATCTGTTGACCATTTCAGAGCAGACTTTCCAGTTGATGCGTTTCCTTTTTCAGCAGCTCAAACCCAGACAGACAAAAACAGTTGCCCGCGGTTTCATGCTTTTGCAGGATCTCAGAACGATGCTGGACCAATTTGAAGTGATTCTTGAGGCATTTTTCTCCGGGGACCGTTCTCAGGAAAAAATTCAGCGCGCCTGTCATCTTATTGACATAATGGATACAAAAGTTGAAGATACTGTCTCAGAACTTACCGGTCTGGCAGACCAGCTTCATTCGTTTCTTGAAGCTAATGATGAGTTTCATGCTGATGATTATGACCGCCTGATATTCCAGCTTGAGGCATACAACCAGGGCTATCTTTCTTTGTTAATCCAGGAAGTTGACCGTTTGTTTCTAAGACTCAGCGATATCGAGCGACACCCATGCCTGGACGAATTTTTGACCGACATTGACGGGTTTATGGAGCAGAACAGTTCTTCAGGCAAAGGCGATGTGGGCCGAAAGTTTAACTCGCTGCTCATATTTTTTAATCCGGAAAGCGGAAAACTGGACTTTTATAACCAGAGAGTGCAGCGGGAGCTTGGCGAATCTATCAGGCGCATTCGTAATTATCTGAAAATCAAACGCGACCGATCTTTGCGAATACAGGAAATAAGAGCCCGAAGCATCGAATTGTTGCATGTTGATGATGAAGTGGCGACTGCCTGGGTTCAAAACCTTTATTCCTCTGTGGCAGTACCGAGCCTGGACAGCGATGCAACCCCCGAAGATCGGCAGCCCGCGCCTCTGCCAAGAAAAAGATCTGATCGCAACAATCAGGCCCGGGCGGCCAGACCGATCGAAGTCGCCAAGAAATTGACCGTAGAACAGAATCGTGAACTTGAGAAACGTAAGATTGAGCAGATCAACCAGTTCTTTGCAGAAAAAGTTCTAAAGGGCCGGGCAAATGCACCATTACACCAAGCCGAATTGATCACGACAGCAGATTTTAAGACTCTTTTACATGGTATAAAACTGGCTAAATTCAAAAAGGGTCGTATTACAGATTTGCTGAAGTTCTCTGTGGGGCAGAACGTAGAAGCCGGTAAGGCGAATTTCTCGAACGATGAAAGCGAATTTGCATGTCCCGATCATCATATAAGGAAAACCGACAATGGCTGAAATTTCAGAGCGAACCGAAGATAACTTTGAGCCATCTCAACCTGATACCATAGATAAAATTGGCCGTGAAAAATTTCAGGCGGTTTTGAATATTCTTACCGAGAGTTCCTTTTTTTACGCCGGTGATGATCCGGTTCGCTTCAACGTTTTGCGCCGTAATGAAGCCTCATTCAAGAAATTTTTTGAAAAGTATTTTGGCTGGCGCTTATATGTCGACAGCAAAATGGCCAGATTGATAAAAGACCGAAATTATAACCCGGCGTTACGCTCTGCTCATCGTGACACCTTCAGGTTGACAGGTAGAAATGAGTGCCTTCTTTTCCTCATTCTTCTTGAATACTATGAGCACGAGTGCGGTGAGCAACGCTACAGCAATGATGAAGATGAAACTTTGAAGTTCCACTATGATGAATATTTAAAATTTACCCGCAGAATTCTCGCTGACCAGAATGTTGATCAGCTTCCTTCCGATCGAGATATTGACATGGCGGTCCGGCAGCTTCTGAAAAAGTTGCAGCATTTTCGTCTGTTGACCGTAGTTGAGGTTTCCGAAAATGCTGGTAATGAGTCTGACAGAGATATGCTGATAGAAGTCCTGCCCGGCCTCAACTGCTATGAGGGGCGGAAAATGGCTGAAGCAATTGGCAATGATGACGCCGGTACTGCGATGCTTGATAATGCCGAAGACTCTGAAGAAGCTGAAGGTGACGAAAATGAGTAAATCTTTCACTTTAAAAAGAATCCGGCTTATCAATTTTCATAATTTCGTTAACGAAACAATCGCGGTAAACGGGCATCTTTTTCTTATTGGTGGCAATGGTTCAGGTAAGACAACGGTGCTTGATGCAGTTCACTTCGTTTTAACCGCTGGCCGCAACATGGAGCTCAATTCAGCCGCCCGCATGGCTGGACAGCCGCGCCGACTCGGTCGCAAGATTCAGGGTGTTTTCCTGCGCTACGATCTTGAAAAAGGGCCGAGAAATAGTGCAAATACAATCGGTTACGCCGCTCTTGAATTTGAAAATCCCGATGGCAAAAAAACCTGCATCGGCTGCGGTGCGCTTGCCATAAGTATGGAGTCGGTTCCAGACATCTGGGGTTTTGAGGTATCCGGTTCTCTTGATGATATCGAGTTGTTTCGCCAGGAAAACGATGGTTTATACCCGCTGAATCAGCAGGAATTGAGCGCAAAAGGGCAATGCAGGGTTTACAATCGTGACCGCTATATCAATGTTATTGCCGAAAAGTTCTTTGCCAGCACCTCGGCTTATCGCGATACCATGAATCTTATCGCTGCGGGAAAATCCTATCGAGAGCTGGTCAGCCGTTTCCAGGATCAGTCCGAGCTGTTTCGCGAGCTTCTGCCCCCGCCTGATGAAGATGATTATCAGCGAGTCAGAGACTCTCTTAAAAATATCGACAAAATACAGCAGCAGCTGGAAGATCAGAAAACAATGCTTGCAGCACTGCGTAACGTTCAGAGCCAACGCGACAACGTGCTCGAACAGCGAGAAAAAGAAAGCCGCATCAACTATCTGCTTGCCTGTCATAGCCTCGATAAAGCGAAAAAGTTCTGTGATGAGCAGAAAGAGCTGCAGAAAAAGAATGAAGAAGAGCTGCAGGCTCTGGGCAAAAAGTTAATAGATAATGTGCTTGAAAAACAGAATTCTGAAATTGAACTTGGCGGCTTGAAAAATTCTGATGCTTTTAAAAACAGTGCTTTGCTTAACAATCTTGAAAATCAGCTGCATGAACGCCAGGATAACTGCAGCAACATTAAGGTTCTGCTTGAAGAAGCCATGGCTCTGCTTGAAAAACTGGCGGCAGATAAAGACCAGTTATGGCAGAATATTGAAGATTACTGGCAGCAGCTGCAGAGCTGTTATCTGAAATTGCAGAATTACTGCAATTTTGAAGCAGCCTTTGATAAAGATCATTTTGCAAAAGATCTTAAAGTCTTTTACCGCAGCTGGCTGGAAAAGCTTAAATTGAAAAGATCCGAGCAGGTTAACCGAATTGGTGAGTTGAAAATCAAGACTGAATCGATAGAGAAAGATACGAAAATACTCGAAAAACGAATTCTGCAGATGCGTAACCAGAAAGAAGCGGTGCCGCCCGCTCCATGCTATCAGGAACTAACAGAACTTTTGAATCAGGAAAAGATCGAATATGTTCCTTTCTATCGGCTTATAGAACCGACCGATCAGCTTTCTGACGGTTTTGCCAGGGTAATTGAGGAGCTGATCGGTCTTGAAAATCTTTGTGCTGTTTTTGCGACTGGCAGCAGTCAGAGCCGTGCCAGAGCTGCAGTTCTGGCAAAACCTTTTAATATCCCTGTGATCGATTGTAGCCCCGGCAGACAGAAGGTTTCCGCTTCGCCACCATCCGGAATCAGGCACTTTCTTGATTTTGATGACAGGTTTGAACATGCTGCTGAAAGATTCGCTGCTGAATTGCTTGATAGCTACCATTATTACGACTCTGACAAGGCGTTCGAAAAAAGTGATCATAAGTTCTGTGTCAGTAGAAGTGGCCTGATTCGCCAACAATCGGCAGTTCGCAAGGTCTGCTGCGAATTTAACCGCTTTATCGGCAGCGCGGCTCGTAAACGTGTCCAGTTGCAGGAAATTCAAGATTTAGAAATCGAAATCAACGCGAACAATCAGCAGATAATCGAACTGAGAACGGCCAGAGATGCCGAAATTACTCATCAGAAAAAGATAGACCAGGATTTTGAGGAGATAAATTACCTTCATCCTGACAGGTTATTGAGTTTTGAGACTAAACTTCTTGACACAGACGACAAAATGAAGCTGTCGCACCAGAAAATTGAACGGTTTAAGACCGAAATTGCCGGGCTTGAATTGAAAATTGCAGCTAATGTTAGTGAAATTGCAGCCTGCCAAAAGGCTCTTTCCGGGCTGAATATCGAGAAAGACAGAGTCAGAATCGCAGAGCTCGAAGAACTATGTCGAAGGCTTGAAAAAGATTCGGTTGAGCTCAATCGACGGCTTGGCAGCTGTCAGGAGAAACAGCTGAAAATCACCGGCGATATTCAGTCTTCGCGGCAGCACGAAGGCAAGTGCTTGTCAGCTCTCAATGTTGCCATAAAAGAACTGCAGAGACTCAAGCCCGAACTCGAAGATGATCAGATTCATAAGTATGTTTTTATTACCAAAGGCGGGCAACAGTTCAAGACCGAGAACCTGGAGAATAACCTTAACGAGGCCGGCAGAGAATTTGCCAGAATGCACGAGCGTCTTAAAAATACCCTTCTTAACGATACCATGCTGCAGAAGAACTATGGCTTTACACTCAACGATGAGACCTTTACCGTGACTTCAAACGGCCGCAGTCTGAATGAGATTACCCTAGAGCGCGAGGTCGAACGCGAAAAGACGGGCGGAATTCTGAATGAAAAGAATCGTGCGCTCTTTGAAGATCTGATTATCAATCATATCGTCAGAAAATTATGGAAGGAAGAAGATTCTCTGAAAAAGACTATTGAAGGCATGAACAGGCTGCTTTCAGGGTTGAAGTTCGGCAATACCGTTTATCATTTCGGCATGAATCTGCGTAAGGAGTTTAAAGAATTCAGAGGACTTGTGCATCAGTCTGCCGGTTACAACACTGAATCAAAAAAGAATCTGCAAGCATTTTTTGAAGCTCACAAGCGTGATTTGATCCAGGAAAGGGCGGAATTGCCAGATTTTCTTGACTATCGCAAATGGCACGACATTGTTTTAACCGCGAAAACGATCAGTGATAATGCCGATTCAGCGAATGATAAGGGCGTGACCCTTTCGCGCCGGGTTTTGAGCCTGGGCTCGGGAGGAGAGCAGTCGGTGCCGAATTATATTCTTCTGCTATCTCTGGCCAGGGTTCATCTGGAGCACACCGGCTCGAAAATTCGTATTCTTCTGATGGACGAGGCTTTTTACGGCATAGATGCACAGCGTCGTGACGAACTTCTTGGTTTTGCCGACAGTCTTGGTTTGAATCTGGTTGTGGCGCATCCTGATCTTGATGGTGTGACCGACAAGCTTGAACGCACCACGACTCTGCTGGTCGAAAAAACAGCAGCGGGCGACGTTTACGTCGGAGAATATGTGTTTTCGCGCAAAAAGCCGGCCGGTCTTTTTGATGAAGCGCCAGAAGAACCCTCAGCTGAAATTCGAATCAATTAAATGAATGATTTAACCGAAAAAATTAAAAAGTCAGGTGGTCTGCGTCGCTTTGTTAAAAGTCTGCTCGACAGAATTGATCGCACCGGCAATATACCCGGTTCTTTTTCGCAGTCTGTTTCGGCGGTTGAAGATGCCGATGCGGTCAAATGGTTTTTCGGGCCGCTCTGTGTCAATGCAAAGGGCGATAAAGTCAGCTTGAACCTGAGAAAGATTGCCGGCGATCCTGACGAATTTGTTTCCCGGCTTTATCAGGCGCTTGGTCGCAGCAGGCTGAACCTTAAAGAAGTGAGCCAGTCTCTGACTGAGATGGTTGAGGAATTGCTTCAAAAGTTTGTTCAGGCTGATTCAGCGGTTTTTTCAGAATATATACATTCTGAGCTTGAAAAGTTGCAGCATGGTCGTGGCGAGTTGCTTTCTCTGGCCAGGCACCAGAGCCTCGCTGCACTTGAAAAACATCTTGTCTGCCTGCAAAAAGGCTTGAACTTTCTTGAAGCAGGTTCTGTGCCGGTTCGTCTATCGCGCTTCGGGCTTGAGGTAAATGGCGATACCAAAAGTTGTCGGTCAGGCAGCTTGCTGCTTAAAACCTTTGCCCGTCTGCTTTATCAGTTTTCTTCGGTAATCAGGAAGGAGGTCGACCTTTCTGAACCTCAGAATGAATCTGAAAAATTGCGGCTGACGCTTGAACAGACCAGTCTGCAGCTTGATGGCTCGGCGAATCAGTTTCAGGTTTTCGGTAATCTGGTTTTTATCAAGAACGCTGAGCGCTTTGATTATGTAAAAAAGCATGCAATGCTGGGTGAACCGGTGGTTTTAACCTGCGCTCAGCTGGAAAAGGCCAAAATAGCCGAAGTGCCGCGCCAAGTTGTAACCATCGAAAACGAGACCACGTTTTATGAATACGCGCAAAATGCAGACCCGTCTCAGAAACTGGTAATCTGCAGCATGGGTCAGGCCAATCGCCTGCTGGTCAAGTTTCTTGAGCAGCTCAAAGGATCAGTCGATTCTTTTTATCACTGGGGCGATCTCGATCGCAGCGGCGTGCTGATTCTCGACAGCCTGCGCCGTCGCAGCGGCTGTGATATTCAGCCGCTGAAAATGAATTCAGAAACTTTTCTGGCCAATAAAGACAAGGGCCAGCCGCTCTTAGCAGAAGAAAAACACCGGCTCGAATCCCTTTTGCAGCGCCGACCCGATATCATCTGCAATGATCTGCTGAAAACCATATTCGCTCACAATTTATGGATCGAGCAGGAAAACCTCTGAGCACTTAAACCTTCGCCATCAGCGAATTGAGCAGACCGGCCTGCTTTTCGCTCGCAGCGGCAAGATTCTGCTCAAGCTTGTCGCAAAGCGCCATCAGCTGGTCGACTTTTTCAACTATTCGCTGTTGTTCGTTTTGCGGTGGAATGGGAATGACGAATTTGCTTACGTTAGTCATGCTCAAATTGGCTCTTGCATTTTCTACTTGTTTATCAAACATGTATGAAATACAAATCTTACTGTTGAAGAAGGCTAGCATAAATCTCAAATTGAGGTCTGTCTCAAGATTAATTAATCTAATGATACAAACAGCTTGATTTATATTGGCAATCTCATCCAGGTTGTAATATGCCACGCGCCCAATTGAAGCGCCAACTAGGTTCATTAATATGTCATTTTTTTGAAGTATTGATCTTGGTTCAATTTGATTAAACTTTTTTTCAACATACTTTTTTCTCTCAAGTCGAAGTTTAAAAC
>SABV01000580.1 GCA_009928855.1 Erysipelotrichia bacterium
CCCTGAGCAACATCATCAGCAGTAGAACCGGCTGCACCGCCCTGAGCAACGTCATCAGCAGTAGAACCTGCAGCTGCACCGCCCTGAGCAACGTCATCGGCAGTAGAACCTGCGGGAGGATCCATCAAACCACGTTCGATAGCTTCCTTCTGAGAAATGAAGCGACCGGTCTGGGGATCTCTAGGATGCTTAGCAGGGTCCCATGTGGTCTTCGTGGTTTTTGTAGTCGAAGTAGTTGAAGTTTCAGTAGTTGTATTGGTGGTTTTGCCTGCAGATGTGCCCTGAGCAATATCATCAGCAACAGAACCGGCAGAGCCGGCGGCTACATCGTCAGCTACAGAACTGGAAACAGGAGAGCTACCCTGGCTTCCGGATGATGCAGAAGTGCCCGCCTGAGCAACATCATCAGCCGCAGAACCAGCTGCAGAAGAGCTGCTCTGAGAAGACGAGCTCTGGCTTGAGTTGCTGTTAGAACTACCAGCCTGAGCAGCAGAGCCTTGAGACTGGGCAACATCATCGGCTACAGAACCGGCTGATGCTCCGGCAGCTGAATTGCCGGCAGAACCATTTGAAGAAGAAGAAGAAGAGGAAGAAGAGCCGGAGGACTTAGCAGATGAACTTGAGCTGCCCGAAGATGCCTGAGCGACATCATCGGCTACAGAACCAGCAGAAGCAGCGGCACCGGCATCGCCAAAAACAAGCTTCGTATACTGGCTCATTTCAAGGGCAACTGGTTTGCCATCAATAAAACGAACGTTGTAATGGGTAATCTGAGTACCCGATCTTACCGACACCCACTGGCCCGGGGTAACATTGATTGTCTGATTCCCCACCTTGACTGGTATAGCTGAAACAGCTGCCATCAGAGGCGCCTGAAACAGGCTGGCCAGAAAGATGAGACACATAACACTACTGAGAACTCTAAGCGTATTTTTTCTCATATTACTCACTCCTTCTGGAAACTTACAAAACCATATAAACCTTGATAACTGATAACTGCCGCCGAATGTACCGGCTGGCTTCTCTTAATTCTACAGATAGTTTTCCTTTACGCAATACTTTTAGTAAAAAAAGTATGATTTCAATAAGATTGTCAAAGTGTTTTTAAAAACAAACACAAAAAATATTGATAAAGAACCAGGATAAATATGAAAAAACCATAAATTAAAAATAATCGGTATTGCTTAAATCGACCCCAAAACCCTGGTGTAGCGAAGCTTTTGTTATAAGAATCAAGACTCATGCATATTGAATATGGCCAGATAAAGATCATTAACATTGGTGCCGGTGTAGCCGGTATGCACGATATCGCCAAGAGATCTGAAAAAATTATAAGAATCATTGCGTTGCAAAAAAGCCTGAGGGCTCATTGCTTTTTCGAGTGCTCGACTCAAAGTATGGCTATCAACAATCGCTCCTGACGCATCGGTAGGCCCATCTATTCCGTCTGTGCTCAACGCAGCAAACACGTATTCGCGGGCATTTTCGCATTTTATAGCGGCGGCAAGCGCCATCTCCTGGTTGCGCCCACCAACGCCGTCACCCTTGACCTTGACGGTCAACTCTCCCCCTGCGATAAAGGCCAGAGGAACAGAACAATGTCGATGCGCCAGTTTTTCGCCAACTTTTTCAATCATCTGCACAACGGCAGT
>SABV01000151.1 GCA_009928855.1 Erysipelotrichia bacterium
CCTGTTGCACGTACGTAACGCCCCGCCGGGCCCGTTCTGTAAACAGGCGCTCGATGACCGGTAGAGTTCTCGGGTCTGTGGTCGGCATGCCAATAAGCATGGTAGCCATAGTCTGCAATGGCCTGGGCGCGCGTAAGATTGCCGGAGTAAGCTGAATCGTCTACGACCTGTCGCATAAGCTTCATGCTCGGCAAAAATTCATATTTTTTTGCACTTTTATCTTCAGTAAATGTGTAGATCATGCGATTCAAATCGACACATATACCAATGCTCGAACCCGGGTCATAAAGCCTTCCTATGTATAGGCCGGCTCCGGCTGGGTCGCTGAGTCGGTGGACACCGGTGTGGTCGCCTGCGGGAACTTCTTTATAGCTCATTAGCAGGTATATTTCACCATTGCGCCTGTATTGTTCTTCGAGTGCTGGCACATCTGCCGCGAGCTTCAATGTTGAAAAAGCAAACAAAATAAATACGGTGGTATAAATAAGCTTTTTTCGACACCACATAAAGTTACCTCCGTTATAAAAATAAAATAAAACTAACGACTGACCTGAATAATACTGAGAAGTATTGTCTGAACGTTTTGATCGACACGATAATTTTTGAGTATGGCAGTCAAGACTTCTTTGGTTAAATCAATTCCGCCAACAACAACAGAGGTGTTGGCTATATCGTTTTTAAAAGGAGAAAGAATCTGGGAGCGGTAGCCATACCACATGGCTGCCTGATCCTTTTTGAGGTTGTAGTGCCCCTGAACAGATGCCGGGTCATTTTTATAGGTTATTTCAGCAATTGGCAGGGCTGCAAACACCGAACTATAATCTATTCCGCCGGGCAATGAGGAGGGCTTGTCGTCGATGTCTGTTTTAAATGGAGATGTGCTTGAGTCGAGAACAATGTTTATGCCTCTGGCTGCCGCAGCGAGGCGGGTAAATTGTTGAATTTCAGCCAGAATAGCTAAAAACCGCTGCCTTGTTTCAGAGGGTGGTGTGAAACGGTCTGAGACCATGTCAGTGTTTTCTTTTTCGATAAGATCCTGGAGTTGTTCTATTTTAAGCTGAAAACTTCGCATTCGACCCGTATTTCGGTTGAACAGCTGGTTTTCTTTTATTTTGTATGCTTCAAGGTGTGCTTTGACAGTAGCCTGTGGTTGATTTGTCAGAGACTTGTCGAACTCACCTTTCATCTGCGTCTTTTCTTGGTTGAAGCGCAGTTGCTCTGCCTTCATCTGGCTTTCGACAGATTTTATCTGTTCGCGGTATTTTTGAATATTCTGCCCGCGTTCTTTGGCCAGTCTGAATTTGTCCTGTTGAAACTGCTGCCGTGGTTTTGTCTGTCTGAAGGTTCTATTGTGCGGGTCATAGGAAGCCATTGCCGGATGCAGAGCGAGAAGTGCTGACATGTCTACGGTGGCAATAGCCGGCGCATCTGCCTTGGCCAGCGCTAAGGGGCTTTGGCAAAGCACCAGGCATGCTGTAAAAATTGTTGTGACTAGGGCAAGGACTGTTCTCATCGAAAAACCTCCGGCTAGTTTATAG
Source organism: Erysipelotrichia bacterium (assembly GCA_009928855.1). Classification (GTDB taxonomy): domain Bacteria; phylum Muiribacteriota; class Ozemobacteria; order Ozemobacterales; family Ozemobacteraceae; genus Rifleibacterium. The sequence continues at coordinate 1,539 of SABV01000151.1, forward strand.
GAGCCATGCTGAAACGGTCAACGCGAAATACTCTGGTTACCGTTCTGTTTACGTTTTCGTTTCGTGCGTTTGTAAAATTAACCAGGGCAGTTATTTCAAGAGCCTGGATACCCCAGCGGGTTTCGGAGGCAACTGTGTGCAGGCGCATTCCGGTAACCCGTGACGTATAAGTAGTTTCACCGAGAATTGAGTCATTTACTGTGTCTACCTGAGAAAGGGCAGCGTCTTCAATGAATTTGTCAAGGTGGGCATTGGTTCTGTTGCCGACGGGTATCAAGGGTGAACGGGCCGCGTCATGACTGGCGTAAAAATCGGTTGGCAAAAAGCGAAATTTCAGCAGGGCTTTTTCGATAACCCCGTTGGCAAGAAAGTCCACTCGTGAGCGCTCGTCAATAAGACTTGTCTGCGGTTTTGCCGTGCGGACAATTTTTGAGTAAACGATGGCCATCTGCAGCAACAATATGCCAAAAACCAGCGCTATTACGATTGCAGTGCCTCTGTTACGTTTTTGCACGGCCTGTGTCTCCTTTTAAAGTTCGTGAAGTCTGGCTTTGTATGAAATAAGCCGATAAATTCTCTGGTTGCCGTCTGTGAGACCCTTTTCTGTCCACGTGTTGGTTAATGTGTAGCGATGATATAAACCTGCCTGTGTGTCTGTGCGCGGTACCGAGGTTTCTTGCCATCCCCAGCTGGATGGGTCGGCAGGGGCGGTGTTTCTTGCCATAGGATCGTGAGTGTCGAGAGTGAAGACGAACGGGACATCGTCTATGGTCAGTGTTAAAGTGTGGTCTATGTTTCCTACTGTTACCTTGCCAAGGCGAAGGTTCAGTGAACCGGTTGCATAGTCGAAGGTGGAATCAGCGGTTCCGAATGTCCATGGGCCGCCGCCCGCTCCTTTATTGGCAACCAGGTCGTTGAAAGGTAGCTGCAGCGCTGTGGAAAGAGCTTGCTGGGAGAGCTGAACGGCTTTCAAGACAGTTTCGTCTTTTTGTGTGCCTTTTATGCTTCCACTCATAACTCCTATAATCGGAATAAAAGCAGTTGCGAGTATCAGTAGAGCTATGAGTATTTCGGTTAGTGTTATGCCCTTTATGTTTTTATAAGTCATTGGCAGACCTCGTTATCAGGGGAGCGGCATCGTTTATTCTGGCATAAATAGTTTGCGTCAGCTGTGTTTCGGGGTGCTTGGGGTTGCGCATCGTCACGCCAATGCCCAATGTCTGCCCGCTGGGGCTGTCGCTCGCTGCATCAATGGTGCCGCTGGCTGCCCCCCAGAAGATTGTAACTGAAGTGACCTCTGTCAGCTTCGTGAAAAAGCTGTTCTCGCTGCCAAGGCCATAGTCTTCTGGGTTGGCATCCTGGCTCCCAAGCGCTTGCCCGGCGTTCAGTTCGTTAAGAAAATCGCCATTTATGCCCGGAAAATCTATCGTGGTATTGCCTTCGAGAGTGAGGGTGCTTAATTCATTGGTTGTGCTTTTTCGCATTTTAAGGATGTGGGGCATTAAAAGGCCTTCGGTATTCGTTGTGGCATTATTTATTGCAGGTTTGCAGACAGAGAATAATATCAGCCGCGTGTCGGCTGCCGGCTCGGTTACTGAGGTGTTGTTGGCCAGAGTGTATATATGAATGGTGCTCTCAGCAACTTCAGCATCTGTGACAACCGATGCCGGCGCGGCCTGCTCAAGTCTTTCTCGTAGCTGAGAAAGAAAACGCTCCGCTTCCTTCTGTTTGTGAAGCTTCCAGCTGCCTGTTACGAACATGTTCGTGCCCATGCGGTAAAGGTTGAAAACGCCCATGAAAAAGAGCGAAAAAACAGAAGCAGCGACAAGGATTTCTACTAGAGTGAAACCCCGTATTTTATTTGTACACATATTTCTCTCTGAGATATTCATATATCTAATTATAACAGATAAAAAGAACATGTTAAAAAATAAATATTAAGCAATTATGCCAATTGCTAACTTCGGTATTTGCGTGACTTTTTTGGATCAGGGGTTCTTTTTGGTTCTTGTTTGTGATAGATTGAACCCGAGAGATCGTTTTATGTGACAGCCGGTTTGTTGCTGTCCGGACGGAGGTAACCACGTGAGTGAGACTGAAAACAGGTCTGGTAAGTCGGTGCGCGGACTAAAATTTTATTTCAAGGTTTTGCTGGTCTTTGTTTTGTTGATTGCATTGTCTTTTTCTATAGCGATATATTATGTCTATCATAGATTCGCTACTGATAGTCGTCTTGAGCAGATGGTCATGGAAAAAGCAAGCTCTGCTCTGCAAATGGACGTGAAGTTTGCATCGCTGGCGGTCGTTTTTCCCGGAGTGGAAATAAAAGACGTCGTTCTGGCAACAGAAACCCCAAACTTAAAAGTCAATTCAGAAATTGCTCTCGTAAAGGTGAGACCAGATTTTTGGGCAGCGCTGGAAGGAAACTTTGTGCTCGACTATTTGAGCATATCTTCGGCTTCTACCATTATTGAAATGGCTGCCAAAACCGCGCAGGTTGCTGCTGAAGAGCCTGATAAAGCTGATGTGGTGCCTATTGACCTGACTGATGTAAAGTTTCCGTTTAATACCCTTGATTTAAATGCTGTGCGTTTTAAAATCAGCGACCGAAATGCAGGTGTGGCAAATGATGTCGTTTTGAACAACGCCACCCTGGCTCGCTCAATGCTGACAACCTCCATGCCGTTTTCTCTAGATGCTGAACTCCCTGACAAGGCAGACCTCAGAATCAATGGCAAGTTGCATTGGCCTGTAAAAGTGGTTGCAGATGCTGATTTTAAATTTCAGAACATTAGTGAACTGAAAAAAATGCTCCCGGTTGCGTATCAGAAAAAAATTGAATTTGTAGAGTCTATTGATGGCAAGGTTGCTTTTGAATATGCCATAGATAAAGGCAGTCTCAAATTAAACCCCTGCCGGGTCAATGTCCAGCCGGGGCTGCAATGTAATGGCGAAGTTACTATAGATAAATTCTCACCGTTAAATGCCAGCGCTTCTTTTAAAATTGCTCCAATCGCAATGGATACCCTATGGCCTCTGGTTCGTGATTTTATACCGAAAGAACACGGTATTCTGATAAGTAAGGGCAGCGTTTCTGGTGCTGTTGATATTGGTATTCGCGGCGGCAAATCTGAAAGCCTTGTGGTTACTCTTGTGCCTGAAAATATGCAGATAGCGGCAAAAGCAGTTGAAACGCCCATACAGTTGACCCGTGGTCAGCTGAATTATACGAATGGAAAGATAAAGCTCTCCGGATTTGAATCCAGAATGGCCGATATGTTCCTTAAAATGTCCAGTGCCGCCATAACATTGGACCCCGTAACTTTTGCTGGCGACTTGGCCGCTGATTTAGATGCTGACACCATATGGAAACTTGCCAGACCATTTCTGTCGGCTGATGCCGCCCAGGTAGAGCCTTCCGGAAAGCTTGCTTTCTCAGGGAATCTTGCCTACGCAGGCAAGGGGGTTTCTCTTGATGGTGTTCTGGACTCTGAACAGCTGAAATTCAGAGATGCCAAGACTTCGGCGCAGGTCACTCTTGATAAAATCAGAGTGAAGTTTAAAGACTTCGGACCCCAAAAAGGTGTTGTCAATTTTGAAAGATGCGAACTCAATGGGGTTGGCGCTGCTGTTAAATTCAGTGGACTTTTGACAAACGCTGTTGATATGGGGTTCGATTTATCTGCCAGTGGCGACCTCAATGTTGATGAGTTTTCCAGGCTTGGCGGCGTTTTATTTAAATTGCCGGTTCGAGAAGGCCAGTTTAAAGGTCTGATAAGCATGGACGTAAAACTGGGAGGAACATTGAAAAACCTTAAGCCACAGGGGCGTGTAGGTTTTAAAAATGTTTTTGCCGACCTTTCTGAACGTGGCCTGGTCGTTGCGAAGCTTAATGGGGGTGCGAGTGCTGACATTAACACTCTGACTCTGGAAAAACTCTCGGCAGAATTGCTGGGCGGTACTATTGCAATCACAGGATCATTAAATGATTTTAAAAAGCCTGTTGTTGATGCGAAGGCCTCAATAAGTGGTGCGGATCTTGTTAGCATAAGAACTTTGATTAAAAAAAATTATCCGGATATGCCCGATGAAATTGAATTCGGAGGCAAAGCAGACTTGACCGTGAACCTTACTGGAAAAATAGCTGAGCCAAATTTGAAAGGCGAGGCGCTTTTGAAGTCTGTTCGCTTTGCTCATCCTGCTGTTCTGCGGCCGATAGAAAATATAAATGGTCCTGTGAGTTTCACCAATGCAGGCCTCGTTGCCAAAGGGGTTCGGGCGGAATGGGGTACATCTGTGGCTACCGTCGACGGTCAATTAAAAGACTGGGCGAAATTTGTAACCGACTTCAAGTTTAAGGTTGACCCGCTGGATATGACCGATGCTGCCGGATTTTTTTTGAAGGATACCGGCTATGTCGCTCAAGGCAAGGGAACCGGCACAGGATCTATTACCGGACCTGTCGAGAAGATAAAAGTTGAGGGTAATGCTTCTGTTCCGTCTGGTCTTTTTGCGGCTCCTGTAAGCGCAAAAGGCGATTTATTCAAGTTTCCATTTAAAAATCTGAACGCCAGGGCTGTTTATTTTAATCGGGTTCTAGACGTCACTTCTGCTGATATGGAACTTTTTAGTGGAAAAGTAAATGCAGCTGGCAAGGTTTTTATCGCTTCTGAGCCTTTCAGGTTTGAGTTTGATGCTAAAATCAAGAACTTAATGACTCAGGAGTTTCTCAAAGAAAACACCAGCTATAAAAATGTTCTTCAGGGCGGCCTTGATGGAACCTTTGCGGCCAAAGGAAATACTCTTGGGCTTGCTACACTGAATGGCAATGCCAGCCTGGCGATGCCAAAGGGTTCTTATAATTCACCGCCGGTCATGAGACAGATAGTTGAAAATCTCAGCGCTGCTCATCTTGCCTCCGGTACTATAGAGAATGTTGCCGGCGATTATATAATTTCCGGTGGCAGAATATCTTCTAAGAACACGGTTGCCAAATCAAAGGACGGCAAGGTGGTTTTTACCGGTTCTGTGGGCCTTGATGCAACTTTAGATGGTGAAGCACAGTTTCAGATCAAGCGTGAATCATGCCAGCAAAGTAAGATATTGCGTGACCTGGTTGGAAATAATGAATTTCTGGATGTTCCAATTTCTTTGAAGGGCTCAATAATGTCTCCTGCTGTCGGAATTCCGTTGGACCGCATGCTTAAAGAAACGGCAGAACGCAAACTTAAAGAGGGGTTGCAGAAAGAGGCCGGCAAAGCCCTTGGAAAACTCTTTGGTGTGAAATCGCAGCCTGCTTCTACAGCTTCATCGACACCTGTAGCTTCACCGGCAGATCTTTCTGTCGAAACGGCGAAACCTGTGCCGACAGTTGCTTCTTCGCCGGCAGAACCAACTCCTCCAAAGAAGATAGAGGATAAAATCAAAGACATAGGAAAAGAACTCAAAGGTCTGAAAAATATTTTCAAATTTTAAGAAGGAGCATCCTTGGAAAGCAAAAAATTTACTTTAAATTACTCTAAAATCGAAGACGTTCTGGTTGTTGAATTTGCTGGTTATCTTTGCGAGGGCTTGCTCAATGATCTTGAACCTGCGATTGACAAACACCTGGAAGAAGGCTGCCGGAAATTCCTGTTTGATTTTACAGGAGTCTCTATGCTTGAAAGCCCCGGTGTGGCCGGTGTTTTGACTGTCACTGAAAAGATTGTCGATGAATACCAGGGTTATCTGGCGTTCTCTGATCTCAATGAGATGGTGACAAAAGTGCTGGAGATGGTAGGTGTGTTTCTATATGCCGGCCTTTTTAACACACGCTCTGAAGCGATGGCTGAAATGAAAGATTAAATTCTGGCAGGCGAGTGCTTAAAATTTGCTCTAATTTCTGTAAAAATTTCTGTAAAGCGCGTCAGTAAAGAAAAGTATCTGTGGTACATTTTTTGCTCAAGGTTAAGAACAGTTTATTTTTTATTATTCTATTATTTTTGACGGAGGGCATGAACAAATGTCTAAGAACTGGACAAAATTAATTGCTCTTGTAACAGTGTTTTGCATGTTGTTTTCTGCTGAAGTTTTCGCGGGTAAGGGCTACGACCAGTCATGCTGCAAGAAAAAAACCGGTTTTTTCGCTAAAATCGGCAAAGCTTTGAAAAAAGCTACTCAGGCAGCTGGTAAGGCCATAAAGACCGCGGCTAAGAAAACCGGCAAGGCAATCAAGACTGCTGCGATCAAAACCGGAAAAGCCATAAAGGTTGCCGGAGCCAAGATCAACAATGCGGTTAAAGACAGCGGAGTCTGGATGAAATACAAACTCCTCGGCTGTAAAAATCGTGTCTGGGTTGTCGGACACTATGACAAGAACGGCAAATGGATAAAAGGTCATTGGAGAAAACTTGACACCTGTGGTAACAACAATCCGGGCCAGGGCAATCACCCCGGTCAGGGCAATTATCCAGGCCAGACCGAAGAACCTCTGCCCCCGGTTGGCGATGATCCGGGTATGCCTGGTGATGACGCTGCGCAACCAGCTCCGGTTCCAGAAGATCCTGTTCTGCCAGAATTGCCCGAAGGGGATGAAGCTGGTCAGACAGAACCCGAAGCTGGTCAAACAGAACCCGAAGCCGGTCAGACAGAACCCGAAGCTGGTCAAACAGAACCAGAAGCCGGTCAGACAGAACCAGAAGCTGGTCAGACTGAACAGGGATCTCAGAGCCAGGAATCAGACGAATCTGAGCAGTCAGAACAATCTGGTCAGAGCGCTCAGCAGAGTGGCGATGCTAAGCCCGAAGGTGCAATTTCGCTTAGAACAATGGGCATGCTTATGAATGACCTGGTCAGACAGTCAGGTGAAATCACGTCTTTCAAGAAAACAGCAGCTCCTGAAATAAGTTTTTCAATGGGCATTCAGACTGCCGTTAATTCTACCTATGAGTCCAGAGAAGCGAACGCCAATCTTCTGGTGAAGGTAATCGTCTGGGATTTGCAGCAGAACAAAGGCGCTGCCGGTGAATATTTCTCATACTTCACTTACAAAATGGGCACGTTTGATCCTGAAAGCCGCAAGCTTATCAAGGATGTTCTTGGCAAGGTCAGAGAAGGTGTTAGACACGGCGTTGGTCATGTCAGCACTGAAGATGAAAAAGCTGTCTACGAAAAGCGACTGAGTGATATTGAAGGATTCTGAGTAAATAAAAGCGCGGCTGCC
>SABV01000581.1 GCA_009928855.1 Erysipelotrichia bacterium
CTGCAGAAAGAGATTGATGTGACAGAAAAAGAACTGGCCCTCTTGCCAGATCTTGCTCTCGAATTTGCCCGCATGGGGCGAAATTTGAAGGTTAAAGAAAAAGTTTTTGGCGTGTTGACCGAACAGTATGAAAGCGCCAAGATTGCTGAAGCAGAGGAAGGCAGTCAGTTTGAAGTGATTGACCGCGCCCGTCCGCCTGAAGTCAAATCGAAGCCCAGGCGCTCGATTATGGTTATTCTTGCCGGTTTGAGCGCCGGTGTGCTCGGCGTATTCGCAGCCTTTTTGATTGAATTCGTAAAACGCCGCAAAGAACATGAATTGCAGCAGGCAAAGACCGGTAAATAAATCTTTTGCGGCATAATTGTGTAAGTTCGTTTTATAGGGGTTCAAATTTTTGAACCCCTATATTTATAATATCTGCATTGGTTTTAAAAAGTGACGATAACAACGCTGTTTGGCTGGTTCAATAATAACATTGCCGCTGTCTATAAAATAAGCCCTGACACTTCACCGGCAGAAACATTGCATGCGCTGGGTGCGCCCGCCTCATTGTCAGACGTATTTTTGCATTTAATTGATTGTAAAATAGCGTGCAAACAGACTGATGAAGGCCTGGTTCCCGATCTTGAACAGCGTGAAAAAGGTCGTAAACGCAGCAGCGGGCAATTTTACACTCCTGAAAACCTTGCTGCCAGACTTGTGAAATTGGCCGGCCCATTGCCTGCCGGAAAGCTGCTCGACCCGGCCTGCGGCGACGGCAGTTTCTTGATGGCAACCGCTCGTTTGCTTGAGCAAACTTCAGCTTCATTGCTGAGAACAGAGCGCAATAATATCTTTGATGAGCGTAAAAATTTATTTTTAGAACGAATTTATGGTTACGACATTGATCTTCAGGCTTTATTTATTTGCCTGACCCGTTTGATTTGCGCATTTCCCGGGTGTGGCTGGCCAGTTCTTGAACAACGCGACTTTCTTCTTGAGCCGCCAACGCAGCAGTTCTCGCTGGTTATCGGCAATCCGCCATATCGGGTAAATCTCGATGCTGATGTTAAGCGGCAACTGTTGAAACTTTACTCTACGGGCGAGGGTGAAAAAGATCTTTACACGTTTTTTATCGAGGCGGGCTCAAAAGCTCTAAAGCCTGATGGGCGCCTGCTATTGCTTACTTCTCATACGTGGCTGGTCAACCATCAATGCAATAAGATCAGGCAATTTGTTTTCGCAGAGCATACTGTTAAAAGCTTATTGATGCTGCCCGAAAGATTTTTTTCTTTAGCGCCCGGAGTTTTGCCCGTGATTGTGTTGGCTGATAAAACAAAACCTTCTGCTGAGCTGCAGCTGAAAGTCATGTCGGATTATTCTGAAACCCAAGGCTGGAACCGCGAATATTTGGCCAATGCATCGCTTTTTCTCACTAACAGTGGCTTGCGGCAGGCTATTGTGCCTGCGAGCCTCAAAAAAGTTTTTGCAAAAATGGAAGCAGGTGGTGCCACGCTTGGCAGATGCTGCCGAGTTGGAGTCGGTATTCAAGAGTCTTTGAAGCGTGACGGAAGGGTTTCGCGGTATGTCGCAGATACTGCATTGTCGCCACGGCATCGACCGGTGCTGCGCGGCCGGGAACTTGCGGCATTTAAGATAAACTGGGAGGG
>SABV01000152.1 GCA_009928855.1 Erysipelotrichia bacterium
TTGCCAATGTTATACAGGGCCGGGCTATTGACCGGATCTTTTTCGAGAGAACGCGACAGTATTTTTATCGCGCGGTCTGAGAGGCCCTTTTGTAAACAGGCAGCTCCAAGATTAACCATAATATCGATATTTTCGGGTTCGAGCTTCAGGGCGCGCTCATATTCTTCAATTGCGTGATCAAAAAGCCCGCGTTGCTGCAGATCTATACCCTTCTGAAATATTTCCTGTGCCGATTCCATCAGAACTCCTCCTGGCGGCTGGCACGTTTAACCGTACTGGCTTGTTCTTTAAATCTTTCAAGATTATCAATCATGGCTGAATAATTTTCGACTTCCTGGGGAGCGCACTCTTTGAATTTTGCATAAGCCTCAAAATATCTGTAAAAAATTCGTGAGTTAATCGTTCCCATTTTATTTTTCGCAACAAACACTTCGGTTATCGGAATCATGAAGCTGTCTTCTTTTCCCCATTCCCATTCGAGGAATGTTGTGTCAAAATTATTGAGATAATCACAATACAAAAAGAAAACAGCGTAAGGGTCATAAAGCAAACCCATTATTTCTTCGAGATCTTCTTTTACCGGGCGCCGATTACTTATGGCTTTTGGAAGGCCAGCCGTAGCAATAACCGTAACACCCTCGACGGCGGCAAGACTTTTGAGTTCAGAAGACAGAAAATTACACCTTTCATTAAAACTCATCTGCTGTTGATTACGCATTTGAATTTTAAAAAGCGGATCTATAACCACCGCAACGTCGCCGCCTCTTTCGAGGCGGGTTCTCTTAACATATTTTTTTATATCATCTATAAACAGCCGCCCAGTTGATTCATCGACAAGAATAAGGCGATTATTCATGGCTGCAACTGTCTCAAGGCCTTTTTTACGATTATCTTCGCAATCCGGTCTGGTTACATATGGATTTTTCACATAATCTATAGGCACTTCAACAGACTGAGAAACAATTTTCGATGTGGCATCGAGTCGATTCAAATCCAGACTGAAAAACATAACCGTCAAATCAGGATTCAACGAGACGAGATCCCAGGCAAGCTGTGTCGCAAAAGTCGATTTTCCCATGCCTACCCCACCGGTAATCAGATAAAATTCTTTCTGAAAACCGTTGAGCTTCTCCATCAATATAGGAAAATTAGTCTGCAACCCCAGGTAACTTCGGCGCTTAACCCTGTGATCCTCGATAAGCTCACGCATTTCGTCTAAATGAGACTCTAGAGACCTCATATAACCGGTACTGCCCTGCAAAAACAGATTACGCAAAGACTGAATGCAGTTTCCCAGAACCTCAAATGCATCTTTGTCGCCATGTATAACGCGCTCAGAGAATTGAACCATTATTCGGTGTGCTTCAAATCTGACGTTTCGGTCGCGAATTCTTTCTATTACAGGATCAATATCATCGAGCATTTTAACGCCGGGCTGCGAAAAGGGCGACAAGAAAAGATTTCTGACCCTGTCTTCACCACCGGCGAGATCCAATCGGGTCTTTTTGCCCCTGACCTGGCCCGCCAGCCTTGTGATAAGGTTAGGCAAATTAAGGGCTTCTTCGTCATCGATCACCTCAAGCATGGCCGCAAGAAGCACCCTGTTTGGCTCTGTTCCCTGAAAGTCAGTAACCGAAAAATGGTTTTCAACCAGCTGTCTGCCAATAACAACAGGCTCAAACGCCAGATTAGCAAGAATAAACTCTTCATCCAGGGCTATTTCTTGCAAATATTCGATCAAACCGGTCTTGTTTTCGCTGTTTTTTCTGGGCACAGTTACCTCCAAAATTCAAAGATTCATTCTAATGCAGTGCGCGGTACCCTGTCAATCAAAGCATAGCGATCACACCAAAACACCCTCGCCTTTCGATTAGACTAATTTTTTGCCACCCGACTTCGCGGGCGATGGCTTTTGCGAGAATAACGAAACCTTATTGCGTCATTGCCTGCGCATACCCAAAATTCATGAATTTAATGCGTTTGACCTGTCAATCAAACGACTTTGTTGACATACCGGCAAGGATTTGATACCTGTTTTATATCATTAAGATAAAAGCAGAGAGCAAATATGATTACCCGCGAAGCTGATTACGCAATAAGAACCGTTCTGCATCTTGCCCGACATTTTGGGCAAAAGCCTGTCACCACAACTGAAATCAGTAAAAAAACAGACGTACCGTATCGATTTTTACGAAAAATTTCGCACCAGCTTGTTGAAGCCGGCATAGTTGGTGCAGTAAGAGGCAAACAGGGCGGCATTTTTCTGATTACCTCACCAGAGATTCTATCATTGCTAGACATTCTCAAAATATTCGACTCACGTGCCATCAGTGTAAATATCTGCTGCTGCGAAACAGGGAACTGTTCGCACGCGCCAGACTGCACAGTACAGAAAAGGCTTCTTAAACTGCAGCAGAATATGCAGGCTGAATTTGCCTCTATTAAATTCTCTGAGTTATAAAAAAACTATTCCGGTCTGTCGAGCAGATGCCTGGCATCAGCAGGATCAACCAATATGGTTTTCTGGTGAGTATATGAAACCCGGCCCATGGCACCACCCGGAATTCTTTTAACAAAGGACACTTCGGTCGAATCGACGGCAACTTTACCACTGTCACGGGCGAAACTGAACAGGGCCGCCAACTGTGCACCACGAAGCAAATCAACCTCTTCAATTTCACCCTCAGGCTTTTTGAGAATAACGTGAGCTCCCGGCACATCATTCGCATGAAACCAGTAATCGCCGCGGCGCGCCAGCTGAAAAGTCAGCAGATCATTCTGTTTTGCGTTTCGACCGGCATAGTAGCGACAACCGTCTATTTCGAGAACCGGGTTTATGTTACGCAACATGTTTTTACGACCCTTCGCAGAATCATCTCTCTGTTTTTTAGCATTCTTTTTGTTATGATCCAGCTTCTCATCTATAGGCAGATCTGCCTCGGTCGTGGCATTTCCGGCCAACCAGATCTGTTCTCTCAACCAGTTTATTTCACCGGTCAACGTTTCGATGCGCTTTTCCACCTCAGAAGAGCCGCGGCGCGCCTTACGGTATAGATTAAAATAGCGCTGAGCATTTGCAGCAGGGGTTCTGGTAGGATCAAGCTCAATCAGAACCATCTCAGACGTCTGCCAGTCTTCGATCTCTATACTGCGACTGCCGGGCGCTACCCGATAAAGATTTGCGACAAGGAGGTTTCCCAGGTTCTGGTAATAACAGGCGTTAGCATATTTTTCATAAAGGCGCTTCTGTTCGTCGAGTAAAGCATTTTTTTGTCGAAGATCCCGATTAAAAGAATCGACAACATGTTTTCGCAAAATATTTACGCGCTGCGGTTCTGCCAAATCAGTTTCGAGCCAGTTCATGGCCGCGTCAACTGACGGAAAAACAGCATCAGGTTTTGCTGCAATATGCCTGAGCTCACAGTTTGACATCGCCTTGAATTTGCCGTTTTTGCAGTAAACGACTGTTTCGCTGCTACTCTGGTATTCTTTAATAAACTGCTGAAAAATTTCGGGCAAAGTTTTTAAAACCGCAGAAGATGCAGTTGCACGAAAAACTATTTCAGACTCAATCTGCGGCGACAGACCACCAAGCATGTTTTTCCATTCTTCTCGCGGAGCAGCAAAAACTTTTACGAGCGCGACCGAATCTGCAATAAACGGATTCAGCAAATTAAAAGAGTCGGGCAAACGGTATGTAGCACCGATAAGATTATTCGAAGTCCTTGAGAGCCTGTCGAGAATCTTCAGTTCTGCATCGCAGATAAAAACATCGGCTATTCTTCCGGTGAATTCGCAGAACATGAAATAATCTGTTCTGCGCCCGAAAAAACTGTCAACAACAGCAAAATGAAGTTTTACAACACGGTCAAAGCGACCTTCTTTTTCGTTGCCGGGCATTGAGATTTCGAGCAAACGACCATTGGTAAGCAAACGATTGAGCGTTCTGACAATCGAGGTGCTTTTTTCGATTTCAACACAACCTTTGGCCGATCTCATACCCTGCCCGGGATTATCTAGCGATATAACCAGCTCACCCCAATGATCACGGTATTTAAGATGCAAAAAGAAACTGCGGCCCGGAGCATCAGCTGCCCGGGCCACCAGCGGTTTTTCTGCGAGAACTTGCGAAAGCTCTCCCACATGCTTACGAAGCGTTAAATAGTCCATTTTTTATGAAATATAAAACCTTAAAATCACGGGATTAAAGCAGGATTTATAATTCTTCCCTCAAACGGCAATGTTGTTTTTGGTGCCTGCAGAGCGCCATCGCGCCACGCAAGTCCGGTGACGCCTTCTTCATTCATGGTGCCATAAACCCACTTGCCATCGGCAAACAGCATCGGCCCGAAAAACTCAGAATCATTAAGATCAATGAGGCCCTTTTCGCCGCCCCCAATCTCAACCCTCATCGGCTCACGCTCGGTGGCACCACGAATGGCGGCAAACAGCAGCGAACTGCCGTGGTCTTTCTCGTGCACGACAACAGGCATGGTCGCTTTAAAACCCATAGCTCGCCCCTCGGCATCGTAATAACTTTCGCCGCCCGCGACACGCACCTGCTCAAGTTTTTTAAGGTCATACATATAAAGAGTCGATTTGGTAAGCCTGGCGGCTTCAAGATCAGAGTATTCAGCCATCACATAAACAATCAGCGTTTCAGAGATCCAGACCGGCCGATCGACAACAACCGTAGAATCAGAATTTTCAGCAGTTTTCAGGCTGGCACTGTCGATAACAATTTCCTGTTTGCGAGTCTTGGGGTCTAAAAAAACAATCTGGGTATTTTCGTAGGGCGCTTCTGGGTCTGGTGCATATTGCACCGCGATTTTTGCGCCACTCGGTGAAAAAGCCGGGTTAGCATAGGCTCCTACTCCGGCACTGATGTCTTCGGCAGCAGAGGCGGTGCCTGCAAGCTGCATAAGATAAAGGGAGTTTGCACCTGCGCGATTAGAAACGAAAGCAATCTGACTTCTGTCAGGCGCAGCTGCCGGCATAATTTCTTCGGATGGGGTTTCGGTCAGTCTGCGGGTCTGAGCCGTAATGATATCGGCGACATACAGATCAAACTGCCCATCAGTACTGCCGGCAAAAACTACTTCGGTGGCAGTGGCAGCAACCGGGGTTATTGCGATTAGGGCGGCCATGAGAAGACTGGATATTTTCATGTTTCCTCCTGTGGTTACCTGTCACTGCCGTGTCGGCGAATTGCTGACGCAATGACAAAACATAAGCTTTTATCAGATCATACTACCACACACGGCAGTTGTTTAAAACACCCAGAATAGAACCCATGGCGATCGCGCTAAAATATTGCAGACCTGCAGTTGGACTAGATTACGTTAGTCCCGTCGCAGAGCTGAAATCTATGAATTTAATGCGTTTGCCGATATAATAAAACCCGGTGACTTCTGACCGTAAAAATTGCCATGTTCACCAGAATTTGCCAATTAAAGCTTCGGTGTGGTTGCCAGAGACAACCCGTTGTGGTATTATCTGCGTCATGGGTTACTACTACGCGATTCCTACCTTTTTAACGCTGCTGTTCGCCTTTTCTTATTTGCTGGTACATACGTTGCTGGCGGCTTTTGATCGGCTGAACTTTTTCTGGGACTGGTGGGACAGACAGCGCAAAGCTTACCCCATACTGATTGGCGCGGAGATCGCTTATTTCGGGGCAATTCTCTATTACATCGTCTACTGGGAACTCTCAGGCAACGTGTGAGATTTTGTCGTATTACTAACCGCCTGTTTTGGGCGATACAGACCAGCCAATGACCAATTATTCAGAACAACTGATGCCACTTTTTGCTGCGGCGCTGGGCTCACTGATTTTTTGGCTGACAGGCGCCAGACTGACCGGCTCAACAAAATTTTCGCTTGGCCGCGGTCGCTACGCCGGAGCGTTTCCCTTTATCGGCGCAATTATTGGCATCTGCTTTACAGACGCCATCTCGCGCACGCCTGGGCTGTTCATGCTTGCACTGGGTGCCGGGCTGATAGCAATCGCCGGTTTTTTGCGGGATCGCTTCAGAATCGCCTATATGACATTGCTGCCCTATTGCATCGTAATAACCGCCGCAGCATTATATTCAGCTTTGCCTGCACCGGTTTCCGGGCTGCGCATTCTTGCCGGTACTACGTGGGTTCTTTTAATAATATTTTGTCTGAAGGTATCAGCGCTGGTTTACGAGATGCCATTCATTCTGCTCACAACTACCACACTGACGCAGCTTGTCTATTTTGCACAAAACACTCACAACAGAACAGCAGTTGTTTTAAACACATCTCTTCTGGTAGCTTCTGTAATGCTTTTGCTCTACTCTGCCCGCGAAAAACGTGTACTCATCGGCAGCAGCGGGATTTTTGCCGCCGGGTTTCTGCTGGCGGCAGTTTCGCAAATTGAAGGGTCCGGCAGACTGCTGCTGTTTGGCTTGTTTGTGCCATCGATGGTTATTTTATTCCCCTTTGCGCTTATAAGCGGCATGATCGTAGCCTCTTATTTCGGCAATCGCCTGCATCGCCCGGGAGCTGGCAGTGAACGCAACTGGTCATGGTCGTTGCAACGCGAAAAAACCGTAGTGTTCTCGGGGCTGATTTTTCTTTGCCTGAATTTTTTCGGGCTGCTGGTTCTCATTGAGGCGCCGGCCTTTGGTTACTTTGCCCTGTTTCTGCTATTGCTGAGTTCACTCGCAGGGTTCGCGAGCACATTTGCCCGCAAGGTCACCACAAACGCACCGCTACCCCTTAAAATCGAAATAATGGGCATTTCTATTGATGCCGTAATGCCTGGCCAGGTAATTGATCGAATTACTTCGTATTTAGGGCAACATGAGCCTGGACTGATGCACATAATAACCGCCGATTCACTTGCCCTGGTTAAAGTTGCTGAAGACGAACGGTTTTGCACGGTCATGCAGCGAGCCGAAATGGTGGTGCCAGATGGTGCAGGCATTGTCTGGGCATCTGATTTTCTTGGAACGCCCCTGCCCGGTCGCGTACCAGGCGTTGCTCTGGTAAGCCAGATTTGCGAGAAAGCATGTAAAGCAGGCTGGAAAATTTTCTTCATCGGTGGAAAACCTGGCATTGCTAAGCAGGCAGCGGATACTTTGCGTCAAGATTTTAACATTGAAATATGCGGTATTGAGCATGGTTATTTTGCGCCTGATTCTGCAGAAGAGGAAGCAACACTAAAAAAAATCGCCGAAGCACGGCCCGACATTATTTTCGTGGCGCTGGGCGTGCCTCGGCAGGAGTGGTTTATTTCCAAGCTTCGCAACTGCATTGATCACGGCATCGCAATCGGTGTCGGTGGCAGTTTCGACGTCATTTCACAAACACTGCCACGCGCACCGGTCTGGATGCAACAGTGCGGCATTGAATGGCTGTTCCGATTATGGCTGGAGCCATCGCGCTTTATGCGCATGCTTAAAATACCGGTATTCGTGCTTCAGATTCTTCGCCACAAGTGGAACACCAATTAACTCGCGATCAGACTCGCACATAAAGCAGAACCCGGAGCGTCACGAAAACGCCCCGGGTTCTGGGTATAGCTTCTGAAAAAACTTATTTCTTTTGTTCGTTAGCTTTTTCTGAGAGTTTGATCATCGTGTTTTTGAACTGATCGGCCGGTATGGCAACTACGATTTTGGCAATATTTTCTTTGTCATCCTGAATTTTGGCGACTTTGAGCAATTCAGCCATTTCAGGAACCGATGCAACCCAGCCTTTAAAAGCATCGAGCAGGTTTTTCATGGCTTCAGCAAATTTTGGCAGTTCTTTTTTATCGCCAACCAGACCGCTGAAAACCATGGTAAATTCTTTGTCATAATCAACGCTGAAAAAAGCAGTCTTCATACTTTCGAGCCCGGCGACCGGCACATTAACGCGACTCTGCCAGTTTGGAGCGGCAACGACGGCTCCCCAGAGCTGTGAGCTGGTATCAACTTTTTTCATGAGGCCGGTAAAATCAGCATTTTTACTGATATCTTTGCCCTTGCCGGCCTGAAGTGCAGCCACCTGAGCAAGAATTTCTTCAGAACCGAAAGCAACGGTATTCTGGTTTACAAACATCATGTTAGCATTGGCATTAGCAGCATTTTTAACAGTCTGCATGCCAGCGATCGTCACAAGTTCAAATTTAGCGGCAAGTTCTTTATCGCTTTGAACCAGCTCAGAGATCTTAGCCGTATCAAAAGAGCCGCTGACTATAATACCGGCGCGCTCTTTGCTATCAAGAAAAACCAGAACATTCTTGATATCACGGGCCGGTTCGATACCTGCACGAGCGTAAAAATCGGTGTAATCCTTAGCCTGCTCATTAGAATTAAGCTGCGTATCAATCAGAGTCTTTAATTCTGGCTGACTGACAATTGAAGCAAAATCAAAATTCACGATCAGATAAGCGTCACCTGGAACAAGCGGCAACATGGCACTGGCAAACCCGCCAACCGCGCAGAGAACAAAAAGAACCACAGCAGCAAAAAGCCTTATTTTCATTAACTAATTTCCTCCTCAACTGGTACAATTTAAGAATCTAGTCTTGAGCATAATCTTAGCCATGACTAATGTCAACTCACCATGACGTCAATTCGCTAAAACTAAGAACCCGCCGGGCTTGCGCCCGGCGGGTCTGGTTAACTGATCGTCTTGTTAGACGGTTCTACAATTAGAACTGACTGAAAATTTCAGCCCAGAACATATTGTAGTCATAGTCGCCAACAT
>SABV01000582.1 GCA_009928855.1 Erysipelotrichia bacterium
GGTTCGACAAATTTTTCTGATATAAGCCACCAGTTGATAACTGAAAGGGCTATCGGTGATACGCGTGAAAGACGCCTGGCGACCTTGCGCAGTGCCTCGCGATTCCCTCCGTGACCGTTGACGACAATAATTGTTTTAAAACCCTGCTTGTGAAAATTTTCAATCACCTTTTCTATGAAGGCTTCGAATAGTTCCTCAGGGAAAAAACTGGCCGGAGAGGTTTGAGCGAGCACTTTGGTTAACCCGTATTCAAAAGACGGGGCAATGACGCCATCCAGGGCGATGCTCAGGGTTTCAGCCACTTTTTCGGCGCAAAGTGTATCTGTGCCGACCGGCAAATGACGACCATGTGCCTCGATCGTGCCGATAGGCAAGAACAGTGGCGCTTCTGTGCCAAGCAAAGATTCGACCTGAACGGTATTCATCTGCTTAAGGAACCTGGCAGCCGGTTTTACCATTATATGTGCCTCGCTGAATTTTTTTTCAGTTTAGCACATTTTGTTGCAGTCGGCATTGATTTGCATTGAACATTATGCCCAGTCGAAATTACCGCCTGCTTAAAACAGGTGTGCTATAATCACTTCCGTTTGCTACGCTTAGCGCACTGGAAAATTTAGCATTGCACGAAAAAATAGCAGAAAATAAGGTTAGAACGATCTTAAAACTACCTCCTTTGCCCCTCTGGAAGTGGTTGTTCGCAATTGTTTTATTGCTTAGTGTACCCGTTGCTATTCTCATTAAACAGACAGTTGGAGCTTTTGAAGCCTCGGCAAGAGCAGCTCGCGATGAAAAAGGGCGTGAGGTAGAAAAACTTTCTTCGCGCATTGCCTTCGAAATGAAAACACCTCTGCAGATTAAAGAAACAATGCAGGAGTTCTTTGTCTACTATAAAGTGCCTCTAAAGCAGCAATACCACATGCAGGTGTTTTTGAAAAACGTTCATATACCTTTGCCCCTTGAATTTTTGCTTGGCCTGAGACTGGCCGAAAACAACCTGGAGCTGCAAAAGCAACGGTTGGCAGGGCGTCTTAAAAAGTTTATTCCGGGTGTGAAACTGCTTAAATGGGGCAGTGATTTGAAGTTATCACACGACAGCGATCCGGTGTTTCCGAAATGGGCATATCAGAAGCTGCATGAAGCTATTCTGGCCCGCAGAACCCGTGATCGAGGTGGTTCGATAGTTGATACCGCTTACCTCGAAAACATACCGATGCTGGGCAGATATTTTGGGGAGTCGGCACCACTTGGAAGCTTTGTCAAGTTTCCGGGGGACATAATCGAATGCAATGATCCGACCGGCGCTGTGCTTTATCTCTTCTGGGAAGGCCATTCGGAAGATGCTTTTGATGGTAGTCGTCACCCTGTCGGTGGTTTTATTGGTGTCGTCAATGGTGAATCGCTCGCCAGTTCTTTTGGTCTGCAGATGCTTCTGAAGCGTAAGGGGCATGAGTGGTCTGATTCTGGAATTGCAGCTGGGTGGGTTGTTGAAAATGAGAGAGGTGAATGCTTTCTTCCTTATCCCTTCTTGACGACAGACAGATCAGAGTGGATCTCATGGGCTGCAGGCCGGCCTGACGGATTATACGAGAGAAAGGGGCTTGTTGTTTCGTTGCGGCGCTCTTATGACAACGTCATATTGCT
>SABV01000583.1 GCA_009928855.1 Erysipelotrichia bacterium
CAACAATTGTTATTGATGAGGCTGGGCTGATATCAAGAGCAGCAGGAGCTGCTCTTTCAATGCTTGGTGCAATAAGAGTTGTGTGGGTTGGCGATCCTTTGCAGCTGGCACCGATAAGCAAATCAGCATGTGCTATCGCACCTGGACTTTCAAACTGGCTTACAAGCAGCTGTTTGAGCCATCTTCAATCACCAAAGAAATTAACAGATAACCTGGTATTGCTGAATGAGCAGCATAGAATGCATCCAGATAGCAGCAGAGTTGTTTCCGGTTTTCAGTATGAGAATAGTTTAAAAAATTCTTCAGCAGTGATGAAAAGACAATTTCAGGCTCCGAAGCTTTTTCAGAAAATTCCCAGGGCAATATGGCACATACTTGATGAAGAAAACGACTCGCAGATAAGCCATGTCAGGGGAGTCGGAGATAAAAGCTGGAGAAGGCCAATAACAGAAAAAATATTGCAAAGACTTTTTCTTGATCCATCTTTAAGAGAATTAAGCGGTATTTTTGTAACCCCGTTCAAGGCTCAAGCAGTTGAAATAGCGGCTATCTTTAAGCAGATGTCGCTCCCCAAATGGAAGGCGGCAACTATTCATTCTTTTCAAGGAACAGAAGCTGACATTGTTATTCTAGATACTGTATTTGCAGGCAGTCGAGCCTGGGATTCTTCTGAATGGAAAAGGCTTATAAATGTTGGCATCAGTCGGGGGAAACATTTTGCGCTGGTTATTGCAAGCAGAACAGAGATGTCGCAACCGTTTTTAAAGCCATTGGCCAACTTGTTAACACCCATGTTCCTGAAAAAAAATGGCTCCTCAGCAGAATTTGTCACGATCAAACCACAGTTAAAATGGGATGAAGAGAATGAGAGCTTCTTAAATCCAGATTGCCTGGGTGCTAAAATTGCCAGATTACGATCTCTCAGACCTGTTTTAAGTTATGAGCAGCAGAGACTTTGCAATTCTGATCCCGATGGCAAACCCAGACTTGTCAGAGGGATTGCCGGTAGCGGAAAGACATATGTTCTGGCAAACTGGTTGGTAAAAGCTTTAAAAAGGCTGGAATCGCAACCAGATGCCTGTGTGTTTGTAGTTTACGGTAATCATAGTCTGCAGCCTCTTCTTGAAGAAAATGTTGCGCGGGCCTGGTTTGATAGGTATCCAGACAGCCCCTTTCCCAGGAAAATGGTTGAATACAGACATATTAAGCACTTGCTTGAGGCTCTTTTCTCTACAGTCCGACAAAAATATAATTTTGAATTCGAATATGATAGCGCTGCGCTGGCTTTCTTAAATCGCATGGGCGATAAGATCATAAACCCGATTTGCGATGCAATTTTTCTGGATGAAGCTCAGGATATGGGGCCAAATACTCTGAAGTTGCTTTTCAACCTGGTTAAGCGCTCAGATCCTGTTGATAAAAATAGTCGGGCAATTCATATTTTCTATGATAATGCCCAGAACCTTTATGACAGAGAAACCCCAAAATGGCTTGAGCTGGGTATCTCTTTAACAGGCAGATCAACAATAATGAAAGAAAGCTTCAGGTCAACGCGACCAATCTCTGAATACGCATTGAATTGTCTATACAGATTTCAACCTCCTGATTCAGACCACGATTATAAGGAGCTTCTGA
>SABV01000153.1 GCA_009928855.1 Erysipelotrichia bacterium
AGAAATGGCAAAATCAAAAATGCAGATCGACAGCAAAAACGAAGTTGCGTTTGACGACGAATTCAGAGAAGCCGATTTTGAACAATCAATGGAGCTTGAGGCTGATGCAGGGCGTCGCAATGCTGTTCGCCAGATTTTCAGACAGGTCGATAAAACCGAGGAATGGGTAGAAAACAACTATTACCATTTGCCAATAGAACAACAGATCGCTGATCTGATAAAGGTTAACGCCTTCTGGAAAGACTATGCAACTCACCGGAGTGGCCGACCCTTTATTTCTGAAAATTTTGCCCAGGCTGCGGGCAATTTTTCTGAAATGATGCTTGCCTTGGCTGTTCTCGAACTTCCGTTCAAGGCCGATAAACATGAGAGCAAGTTTGATGGCGCAAAAATGACGATAAAGGCGGGCGGCAACGCTATCATTTTCCATGAAGAAATTAAACCTGCCGGCGCAATTGCTGAAACGACAAGCATTCTGACCGGTCAAAATTTCTTCGCCCAAAGCGATCGTTATCGCTACGAAAAGAATGAGCGTTTCGATAAGTTCGTAACTGAAGAATTTTTGACACGCGTCGTTTATGGCTGCCAGATCGTTCTTACCAACCCGACCTCTTCTCGCCAGAAAATAGACGTTCTGATGCAGATTCCGAGAGGCGCCATACCTGTTCTGCAAAGTCATTACACCAAAAGTATTCATATGCAGCTTGAGCCATTCTCTACCGCAACAACTGAATATTTCTTCTATTTTCCGAGTGCCGGTAACTGGTCTCATTACCCTGTTCACGTTTCTGAAAATGAAAAAATGCTGGCAACCACCAGACCATTTGTCTTCAAAGTTGTAAATGAGCTGACGAATTTTGATAAAACTTCATGGCCATGGGTTTCACAGAACAGCAGCGATAACGATGTGCTCGAATACCTTATGCAAAACAATCTCGAGCGTCTTGATCTGTCTCAGATTGCTTTTAGAATGAAAAATCGTGATTTTTTCATAAACACTTACGAACTTCTTAAACGACGCCATGTTTACAACAATATTCTCTGGTCTTACGGTCTCTATCACCGTCACCTGCAGTCAATGCGCGAATATCTCAGCTATTCGCCACTTGCCACCCAGGCTGGCAGCAATATAAAATCAGAACTTCTCGATGTAAATCCTATAGAACGCCATACTTACCAGCACAAAGAGTACTGGCCGCTTGTAAATGCAAGAGTATACCCGCTCGGCAAAAAGAGAGAAATTCTCAATGCTCAGTTTGCAGGCCAATACCAGGCTCTCATGGCCGATCTTCGTTATCGCAGCCCTCTTTCTGATTATGATTTTCTGGCGGTAGTTTATTATCTTCTATTGCAGGATAGAATCGAAGAAGCAATGCTGGTCTTCAAAAAGATAGCTGATCCAGAGCTGATTAAAACAATACAATATCAGTATATGAAAGCATTTCTGGCTTTTTCACACCAGCAAATCGAAGAAGCTGTTAAAATTGCCGCATGTTATAAAGACTACCCTGTAGAACGCTGGAAACTGATATTTGCAGACATCCTGGCTCAGGCGGCCGAAATCAGCGGTGGAAGCACAAGCGCTACCGACATTGAAGACCGCGACCAGAAACAGCGACTGCTGGCAGCCACCCAGCCCGATATCGAACTGGAAGTAAATAATCGCACCGTCACTTTGCGGCAGCGAAATCTGCAAAAAGCGCAGATCAATTATTATCTCATGGATATAGAACTGATGTTTTCACGCCAGCCTTTTGTGCAGCAGGTGACAGGCCAGTTTTCAATAATCAGCCCCAACCACACGATCGAGATTGAATTGGCCAGCCAGGCCTCTGAAATAAAGCTTGAACTGCCAGAGAAATATCGCGACAGCAACATGATGATTGAAGTGGTCAGTGGCGGTCTGACAAGAACGGCAGCTTACTACCCGCATTCGCTTGCAATCAGTCTTATAGAGTCTTATGGGCAGCTGCACATCACTCACCAGAAAACAAAAAAACCTGTTGTCAGTGCTTATATTAAGGTATATGCCAGAGATAGCAACGGCAATGTTTCATTCTACAAAGATGGTTACACCGATATGCGTGGCAAGTTCGATTATGCTTCAATCAGCACCAGCCAGCTGGAGAATGTCGAAAAATTTGCCATTCTAATAATGACTGATGACAGCGGTTCGGTAATAAGAGAAGCTACGCCCCCGGGTAAATGACGGCGCTATTTATCCTGCTCACACAGAGTCTTTAAGAAGATTCTCCGGGTTTCATCGAGCCAGCTGAGTGCATACTCAGTTGGCTGCCCCGGAATACAATGATAATATCTGTAATAATTGGGATTCAATTTGATGATCTGCTTAACCTGTTTTTCGTCAGTAAAAACACCGACCAGACGACCATCGCCGATGGCATCCCAGATGACAAAAAGCCCATGCTGAGGCGACTGTAAGGCACTGCCATTCGTCGGGGTATCAGTTAAAGATTCGGCAACCACGCCGATGCTACTTTTGCCCGAAAACTCTGTCTGAGAAGGCAATACACTGATTTCAACAGGCTGGTTAACAATCGGTAAATTACAGGGCGCATGGTTGCGGCCAACCAGGCTGTCGCGAATAAAATAAAAAAAGCGCCTCAATGGATAATTTTGTATTTTTTTTGTTTTCATTCTAAACATATTCTACAACCATCCCGAAAGTAGAATCAATTGCTCTTTTAAATTTAGGAAAAAAGAACTGCAAAAGATCAAAAAAACAAATTTGGTCTTTCCAAATTCTGCTGTTTGTCATATTATTAGAAGTGCGATAATGAGCTGATTTTGTAAAAGGAACGGTGATATGATCTCGGGCATTTTAAAAGCCACTGACCTGGACGAAGTAAGAGCCGCAATAGAAAGCGAAAAGGCTCTGTTGATGATCGAAAGAGATGTTTACTGGCCCAAATGGGACTCCCCCTGGTGGTATATTCTTCTTCTCGAAGAGACATCGAGACTTGAAGAAGTGCCGGTCGCCCTTTTTAAAGAGTTGCTTACCTGTGCTGACCGCCAGTTTCTGAAAGTATTCCCCGTAAACAAAAGCGATACTGCCGGCCAGATAAACGGCGTAACAGACGTTATGTGCTTCTGCTTTTTAGGCAGTCTGATGCGCATTTCAGCAAAACTTGAATTTGATATTTTCGCCTATCTTCCATGGGCAAAAGAGTGGATAAATCGTTATCAGCTTCCAGATGGCGGCTATAACTGCGATGAAGTTGCATACAGCGGCAGCGGCAAGAGTTCTGTTCATTCTACGGTTCTCATGCTTGAGGGCCTGATTGAATATACCAGATTTACCAAAGAAGCAACCTTTGCTTTGCACATGCAAAAAGCAGTGAGTTATCTGCTTAAGCACCAGATTTACCTGGCCTCTACCGGCAAAGAAATCGAAGGCGTAAACTGGGACAAAGTTATTTTTCCGAGACTGAATGAATATGATTTCAGCAGAGGGCTTGAAGCTGTTTTTGATTTTCTGCTGCTTACCGGCAAAAAGGTTCGTGGAACAGCAGTTGAAAAGGCGATAGCCATGTTAAACAGCAAAATAGCATCCAAAATTGCACATTCTGAAAAACAGTGGCTCAGTGAAGAAAAAACCGTTTCATACTATATAGAAAAACCGGTGATGTTCAAAGATTTAGCCAATATGCCGCTTGTCATGAAGTTGCTCAACAGCACAGCCGACAATGAGTTCGTACCGGCGATGCTTGCCAGAGTTTCTAAGAAGCATGAAGAAGTAAAAACCCGTGGTCTGATCGTCTGATCGGCGTAATCAAGGTATAAAAAAAAGCTGCCCTGATGGGCAGCTTTTTTTTATACTGACTTATTTGTTGACCTGAAAGGTTTTGTCGCCTTTTTCAAAGAAGGCCACGATTTGCTTAACGGCTGCAACCCCTGCATTAACATTGGCTTCTTCGGTTTGAGCGCCAAGTTTTTTAGGAGTGAAATAGGTGCGATCAGCATAGTCTTTTTCGAGTTCGGCGGCGCATGACGGAGCTACATCGGCTATGTATCTGAAGTCTTTGCGTTCAGCAAAAAGTTTTTTGAGGCTGTCTTCGCAGATTACTTCTTTGCGGGCGGTATTGATAAGAACGGCGCCTTTGGGCATGCGGTTGACGAGATCAAAATTGATCGATTTTTTAGTTGTCTCAGTTGCCGGAATATGTAAAGACACATATTCGCATGTGCTGTACAGAGTTTCGATCTTATCACAAAAGTGCACGTTTTCTTTTTCCATGGCTTCTTTGGTGACAAATGGATCAAAAGCGTAGACTTCCATACCGAATCCGCGGGCGATTTTTGCCAGCGCGCGACCAACAGCTCCGAAGGCGTGTAAACCAAGTTTTTTACCGCGAAGTTCACTGCCTGATTTTCCGCTGAATTTGCAACGGGCGATATAAATCATCATGCCAATAGCCAGTTCAGCGACGGCATTTGAGTTCTGACCGGGAGTATTCATGGCGACAACATTACGGGCAGTGGCAGCGGCAAGATCAATATTGTCATAACCAGCACCGGCTCTGACAATTATCTGAAGCTTCTCAGCTGCATCTATGATTTCTTTTGAAGCGATATCACTGCGAATGATCAGAGCGTCGGCATCTTTAACAGCAGCCTTAAATTGAGCAACATCAGTGTATTTTTCGAGCAGCTCCATTTTATAATCAGACTTGCCCTGAATGACATTTTTCATCAGAGCTACGGCTTCTGGAGCAAAAGGCTTGTCAGTAGCAACAAGAATTTTCTTAGTCATGTGTTTTCCCTTTGTTGGTATAAAATTCGCTTTTTATAACCCAAGTTTGTCATACAATAGCATGACAAACCTGGGTTATATCTAGAAGCTGATAAGTGAAAAGTTGGCCTCAACGGCCAGATCAGGAGTTTGCTTTGTCAAATTTCCTGATGAAGTCAGCAAGTTTCTGGCAACCTTCAATTGGCATTGCGTTATAAACAGATGCACGCATACCACCGATGCTGCGATGCCCCTTCAATGTAACAAGACCTTCAGCAGAAGCTTCTTTTAAGAACTTGTTATTGAGTTCTTCGCTGTCGGTAAAAAACGGAATATTCATCAGTGAACGATCTGCCGCATCTTTGACGTGGGCCTTAAACAGCTTGGAACTGTCGATAGCATCATAAATAAGTGCAGCTTTTTTTCGATTGAGAGCTTCGAAGTATTCAATACCGCCCAGTTCGAGCATGTGATCAAATACCAGTTTGGCAATATAAATACCGTAAGTCGGCGGCGTATTAAACATCGAACCGTTGTCTGCATGAGTCTTGTAATCAAGCATGGTCGGCAAACCACTTACCAGACCAAGCAGGTCTTCTCTGATGATAACAATGACGACGCCTGCGGGCCCGATGTTTTTCTGAGCACCGGCGTAGATGAGGCCATATTTTGAAACATCACATTTTTCACTCATGATGTTCGAAGACATATCGGCCACCACAGGAATGCTGACCTGTGGCGGATTCATGTTCTTGGTGCCAAAAATGGTGTTGTTCGGGGTAATATGCAGATAATCGGCATCTTTTCTTACTTTAGCGGCGTCAAACTTCGGAAAATATTTATTGTTATCTGCCTGAGAAGACGCGACTACATTGATATCAACGCCATATTTCTTTGCTTCTGCAATAGCCTTTTTAGACCACTCACCAGAATCAACATAATCTGCTTTTTTGGTTTTTGCCAAATTCATGGCTACCATCAAAAATTGTAAAGAAGCACCGCCCTGCAGAAAAAGTACCTTGTAGTTTGTCGGTATATCCATAAGCTTGCGCAAACCAGCTTCGGCATCGTCAATAATCTTCTGATAAGTTGAAGAGCGATGACTGAGCTCCATTACGCTCATGCCACAACCTTTGTAATCAAGCATTTCAGCAGCAGCTTGCTGCAATACTTTTTCGGGAAGAACGGCGGGACCGGCTGAAAAATTATAAACTCTGTGTGTCATAACTGTCTCCTGTTTTTTATGCTCCTGCCCGGGGCAATAATTCCTTTCCTGCGGGGCATTTTCTCATCTAAATAGCACTGACCGGCAAGCAAGTCAACCTTTCAGGGCTTGGTAAACATTATTTTTTATTTGTCGTTTTCTGCTCAATCTTTCAATCAAGCAGGTCTATCTGGGGCAGCTCAGATTCTTCATCAGCAGACTCTGAGTCGCTTTCCTCACTATTTTCATGTATTTGTTCAAGTTTTTTATCGATCATATCCTGAATATTTTTGACGCTGGCGCCGCCGCTGTTTAACCCTGATTGTGCAGGCAAATCAAATTCATGAGTCTGCTCATGCGTTGTAAATTCAACATTGGCACCCCTGCTGTCGAACGTATCGACATAATACCTGGTCATCTTCTCGTGATGCTGGTCGAGAAGCCCGTTGTATTTATCATAAACATCACGTAACGCAATAGATTCGCTGGCCGTGTTGGTATTAAAAAAACCAGACTCTTCAGGTTCGCCGGCAACCTGCGTGCGCTGGTAATAATCTAGTTCATCCATACTGGCCTTGAAACTGACCAGATAGTCGTCGTAAGACTTGCGGCGGTGAATATCTATCTCTTCTCTGCGCATCTGCAGATATTGATTGCGATAATCTATTCTCGGCTTTTCAAAAGCCTTCAATGAAGGGCTTGCAGCACGTTCGTCATTAGTTTTCTGTAAACGATCAAGTGATTGCACGTAACCATCCAGATATTTCTGCTGCATGTCATAGTTTTTTTTGTGTTCTTCGCTTATTCTTGCACGTGCCTGATCTATGATAGCCTGACATTCTTCACGCGAAGACCCCAGAAACGATGCTCCATTCAGCCCAATAACCGGTGGCGAAAACGGAACAATTATCGGACTGGTTAAATAAACGCTGTCAGGCCCATCAATATGCAGATCGCTGAAAACAGTAGTGAGAGACATTTTTCGGGTATCGCCTGAAGCCTCTTCTGAATTAGACGGTTCAGGAATCGAAACTGTGCGCGTTGGCGCGGTATATTGACCGTTTCCCTGATCTTTCAACCCTTTGAAGCTGCTCGCAATTTCAACAGTTCTTTTGGTGCCGTCAGGATCAGGCTTCGGAGTGGTGTAAGCAAGGCGATAATGACGTTCAAGCTTCATACGACGACTCAGCGCGTCATAAAGTTTTAAAAGTTCTTCTGGAGTAGTTGTTTGAAGATACCAGCCACCGGTCGAACTGGCAAAACCCTTTAAAATTGTGCTGTCAATATCATTACCAAGGCCTACGGTTATAATCCGAATATTTTTTTCGGTCGCAAATTTGACGACTTCTGCCGGAGTGTGCGTTGACATTGGTGTTTGTCCATTCGGAGTGCTGTCGCGGCCATCTGTTAAGCAGACTACTGTTCTCAAATCATTACGCCCGGCCTTATTCTGCAACTCTTCACATGCCATGTAAATGGCGTCATAAAGGGCTGTTCCGCCCCAAGGCCTGATTTTATTTATCGCCGCAATCAGCGAAGGGCCATCGGCAGAAAAATCGTGGTTGAAGTCCATGTCGCTGCCAAATGACAAAATAGACAGGGTCACATTGGCAACCATGCTGCCAACAAAGCTTGCCGCCGCGCGTTTCACCTCGTTCATCGCCGGTTCTATGCTCGAAGAACGATCGATAACCAGCACCATAAACTGCCTGTTCTTCTGAAATTCGAGCGCAAAGCTACTTATTGCCTGGCCGTCTTCAGTGATTAAAAAATTGTCTGATTGCAGTTCGTGAGCTTCTTTGTTGAAGACTTTAAGAGAGACTTCGATTTTGGGAAACCCGGCAGCGTTTATATGTGTGATCTGCGAGGCAAAATCCTTGCTAAAAGCCATTGAAGCGATGCTAAGCACACCTAAAAGCAGAATCAATCTTTTTTTCACGATACCCCCTCCAGGCCAGACAAAAACTTAGAACTCGTTGTGAAGATCATTTTTAAAAGCATGATAGATATCAAAAGTGTCTTTTAAAAGTCCGGGGATTTGTTCTGGTTCAAGTGTTACACTGCGGTGAAACACAAGAAAATGACCCAGCCCCTCTGCTTGCGAGTTCGTGGCGGCAAATCGCATAAAGGCACCTCTTATATCCTTGTTAAAGAGCTCTCTTGTCTCGTTTTCCACTATTCCCTGCAAAACAAAAGCTCCAGAGAAGGCATTATCTTCGGGAAAATTGATATCCTGGCCCCCAAACATCTTGCCAAGAAAATCCAAAATGCTGAGTTCGCGACGTAAAAAGAAGTGCGGCAAAGATAATTCAGGGTCGGTAATTACGCAAACGGTCTGCTGAGTGACACTTTTATTTTTACCACTCCCGGTAGTGTAGTAATAGTCTGCGATTTCAACCTTGATATTGTTTTTTTCTCCGACAAGAACATTAAACGCCCGTTGCGAATGTCCGCGCGAAAAAATCTTTAAATGCTTAAAGCGCCCACAAAACCCTTGATCCTCTTCGGTGTAAGAAAACCCCATTTTCGAAGCAAGCAAAGCAAAAGCTTCGCGGCGCTTTTTTGCCAGGTAGACTGTGTACAAAACAGTAAGTATGAAAACAACAACAAAACAAAGCACGATGATAATCTGGACACGTTCTTCCATTCTATCTTACCCCCGCCCCTCTCAAGTTTA